>CAYTOE010000243.1:0-1503 GCA_964439255.1 uncultured Aquificales bacterium | reverse complement strand
TTATTTTACAATATTGGGGTTTTTAATATTAAAAAGATAGGGGGAATTTTTATGAAAACTATTCTTGTTACAGGTGCTGCTGGATTTATAGGTTGGAAAACATCTGAACTTCTTTTGAAAAAGGGTTTTAAGGTAATAGGTATTGATAACATGAACAGATACTACGATGTAAGACTTAAGGAATGGAGAAAAAAACAGCTTGAAAATTATGATGATTTTAAGTTTTTTGATCTGGATATAGAAAATTTAGGGGCTTTAAAGGTTTTATTTGACACATTCAAAATAGATGCTGTTATAAATCTTGCTGCAAGAGCTGGGGTTAGATACTCAATGGAAAATCCCCATGTTTATCTAACCACAAATGCCCATGGAACGTTAAATCTTCTCGAGGTTATGAAAGAAAAAGGGATTAAAAAAATGGTTTTAGCTTCTACTTCTTCCCTTTATGCTGGTCAACCTATGCCTTTTAAAGAAACATTACCTGTGAATACACCTATTTCACCTTATGCTGCATCAAAAAAAGCTGCAGAAGTTATGGCTTATTCTTACCATTATCTTTATGGAATGGATATCTCAGTTGTAAGGTACTTTACCGTTTATGGACCTGCTGGAAGACCTGATATGAGTATATTTAGATTTATAAAATGGATTGATGAAGGGACACCTATTAAACTTTTTGGTGATGGCTCTCAATCAAGGGATTTTACGTATGTTGATGACATAGCTGAAGGAACTGTTAAAGCATTAAAACCTTTAGGATATGAAATTATAAATCTCGGTGGTGGTAAAAACCCCATATCTTTAAAATCTATTATTGAAAAAATAGAAAATTTACTTGGAAAAAAGGCTGTTATAGAGTACCTACCTTTCCATAAAGCAGATATGAAAGAGACATGGGCTGATATTGAAAAAGCCGGTAAACTTCTTAACTGGAAGCCTGAAATAGATATAGATGAAGGTTTAAAAAGAACAGTTAACTGGTATTTAGAAAATAAAGACTGGTTAAAAGATGTGTCAATAAAGGAAGGATTGGGATAAAGCTAAAAGCCCTAAGGGCTTTTAGCTTACGTATGAACCATTTTCTATTTCTCCATCAACAGTTAAAAGTCTAAGCGTTTTATCATCTTTTGCCGCAAGAACCATTCCTTTAGACTCTATACCAAATATCTTCCTTGGTTTCAGATTTGTAAAGACTATTATCTTCTTTCCTATAAGCTCTTCAGGTGTGTAGAACTGGGCTATACCTGAAACTATTGTTCTTTTTTCATCTCCAAGGTCAACAGTCAGCTTAAGGAGTTTGTCTGCTTTTGGAACTTTTTCTGCCTCTAAAACCTGTCCAACTCTGAACTTCAGCTTTGCAAAGTCCTCTATAGATACAACTCCTTCTTCTATCTCTTTTGGTTTTTCTTCTTTTACTTCCACTTTCTCCTCCTTATACTCTATTCTTGGGAATAATGGTTTTATTTTTTTCTTCACTTTTATTCCTTCAGGAAAAGAAAAAGG
>CAYTOE010000242.1:0-1529 GCA_964439255.1 uncultured Aquificales bacterium | reverse complement strand
TTTGGTTTTTGAAGGATTATATACCCATCTATATTAACAATGCTGTAACCTTGATTTTTTACTATTCTGTAAGCTTCTTTTAAAAAAACAGAACTGTCTGTATTTTCCCATTTTTTATCTGTATCTGGAAATAGCTGTCCTATATCTCCGTAACCGATGGCACCAAGAAGGGCATCTGTCAGAGCATGAAAGAATATATCCCCATCTGAATGGGCTACCCATCCTTTTTCATAGGGAATCTCAACACCGCCTATAACTAACCTTCTCCCTTCTTCAAGTCTGTGAATGTCAAAACCTATCCCTATTCTTATATCCATTTTACTTCCAGTTTAGTTTGTCCCTTAAGATATCAAAGTAATTTTTATCAGGTGTTCTCACAAGGTATGTATAGTAAGGTGATTGTTTTACAACAATTTTATCTCCATACTGAAGCTGAGTTCCTTCCTGACCGTCTAAAGTAAGCCATGCATCTTTCTCTTTTGCAACCATCTCTATAGTTATAGGTTCAAAAGGTGGAAGCATCAAAGGTCTGTCTGTCAATGTATGGGGACAGATAGGAACTATAAGGAAGTTTTCCATCATAGGATAAACAATAGGACCTCCAGCTGATAAGGCATAACCTGTTGAACCTGTAGGGGTTGATATAATAATTCCATCTCCATTGTACGTTGTTATATACCTGTCTCCTACATAAACAGCCACATCAACAATTCTTGCTAAAATAGCTTTATTAACAACAACATCATTTAAAACATCTGCCTTAAGAATCTCCTTCCCATCTCTTATGAGGGTAGCTCTCAGCATCATTCTACGGGATATACACAGAGGTTTGGATAGAATTTCAGCCAGAACATCAAAAGCCTCATCCTCATTTACCTCTGTTAAAAAACCAAGTCTTCCAAGGTTTATCCCAAGTATAGGAATACTGTACTTTGCTACCCTTCTTGCTGTTATGAGAAGAGAGCCATCTCCTCCAACAACTAAGAGAAGGTCTGTATCTTTTATATTTTCATCATGTTCTAAATCTGTTAAATTCTCAAATATTTCAGACTTTATAGCATAACTGTTGAGCCAGTTTTTTAATCTCTGGGAAAAAGCTCTTGCCTCATCACTTGCTTTTGTGAATATATTTACCGTTTTAAATAAAGGATAAAGTTCAGATAACATCTACTTCCTCACTGGTGTTGTTTTTTCTTTTTGTCTAAGTACATAGGTAGGAAAAGAAATAGAGAACCTAAAATCAAAACTCCTATAAGAATTGTTAACAAACCAAGTAATAGATCATTCATTTTTTTCTCCCTTGTCATACAAAAGCGAAAATATTAATGATAATAACAAAAATATAAATCCAAAAAGAATTAACATCCAGCTACTTTCATTTTTCTGTAGAACAAACCCTACCATAGAAGCAACAAATGAACCGATGGAAATTCCTTTCAGAACATCTATAAAAGTTGAGAATGTTTTTTCATACTTCATTCTAAAAAGGGGCTAAAAGCCCCTGATTTATTCTAAATAATCTTTAGTCC
>CAYTOE010000241.1:0-1539 GCA_964439255.1 uncultured Aquificales bacterium | reverse complement strand
TGCTGTACCAAAACTTTGAATTTTTCCCCCATTCCTTTTGGCAAGACAAGGGTTTTCAATCTGTTCATCCTTTCATAAGATTCTAAATCTCCTTTTTCTTGAAGATCGGCAAAAATCTCCATTAAACCAAGGTTTGTTAAAAAATGAGCCTGGTCTGTAAAACCTGTTGTCTCAAGTCCTGATATCTTCCCATAGTACGCTAAAGCAGAAAAGTTCACATGGGATGTTATATCCTGAAGTCCAACGTTCTCATAAAAGTTTTCAGAATACTTATGCCTGTAATAACATAAAAGTGTACCTTTCATCCTGTAGTACTTGTACAACTCAGATGATGGATAACCATAATCAATAGTTATAACATAACCCTTTTTCAGCTTTTTACCTATTTTCTGTATATACTCTTTCGCATCAAGGTTTATTTCTGTTTGCATTCCCTCAGGCAGGTCTATGTTTAGCTCTTTTAGATACCTTAATATCTCCTCATCTGCCTCTTTTAAAACCTCTCTAACATTATTTTCTTCATCTATCTTTATAAAAACTTCATAAATTTTTCCCTTTATTTTTCTTATTAGATGGACAGGGAAAGAATCAAAAAGCTCATTTGAGAAAATAATTCCCTGTATGCTTTCATCTTCAAAATCTATTATGTCCTGAACCCAGTTTACAACTTCAAAATCCTTCAGTATCCCTTTTTGGGTCTGTATATGGTAAGGAGATTTTTCTATGATTATGTATCTGATGTTTTTGTATATATCTGGATATTTTTCTTTTAAATATTTAAGTATGTCATGGGCAAGATAACCTTTTCCAGCTCCTATTTCAACGATATAAAACGGTCTTACATTGAGTTTTTCGTATATCTCAGCAAACTGTTTTCCAAGAAGCTCACCAAAAGCTTTATCAAGTTCTGAAGCTGTAAAAAAATCACCAAATCCACCGATTTTTGTTTTTGGTGATGTGTAATATCCAAGTTCGGGATAGTAAAGTGCCATATCCATAAAGTCTCTAAAGGATATTTCTCCTTCTTTCTTAATTCTGTCTTTGATGATATTTATAAGCTCTTCTTTTCCTGTGATTTTCATAAGAAATATTATATGACAAAAAGCCCCTCTTTAGAGGGGCTTAGATTTTTACTCTTTCTTTTCAGGTTTTTCATCAATAGGTACAGCTGGTGCCATTCTGAGTGTTTTTGCTCTTTTTCCTTCAATGATGTAGTAAAGAACAGGAACAACAACAAGAGTTATTAAAGTTGAAGCACCTGTTCCAAATATAAGCGCTATAGCAAGTCCATTGAAAATAGGGTCAAAGATGATAACAAAAGCACCAACGATAACAGCCGCAGCAGTTAGAAGAATTGGCCTTGTTCTTACAATACCAGCTTCAAGTAAAGCTTCTTCCACAGAATAGCCTTCTAAAAGCTTATCTTCAGCAAACTGAACAAGGAGAATTGAGTTCCTGAGAATAATACCTGCAAGGGCTATAAATCCTATCATTGATGTAGCGGTAAAGAAAGCTCCCATTAACCAGTGTCCAGGTATG
>CAYTOE010000240.1:0-1570 GCA_964439255.1 uncultured Aquificales bacterium | reverse complement strand
AACCCTGAAGCAAAAGGGATTGTTATCTTCCCTTTAAAAGCCCTTGCAAGAGACCAGTATGGAAAGATTATGGATATAATAATGGAAACAGATATAGATGCAACTGTTGAAGTTTATGATGGAGATACACCAAAAGAAAAAAGACAGGAAATAAAGAGAAATCCTCCAACATTTTTAATAACAACTCCAGATATGTTAAATGCAGGTATTCTTCCCTATCACTCTGGATGGTCTTCATTTTTTGAAAATTTAGAGTTTATCGTTTTAGATGAAATTCACTCTTACAGGGGGATATTAGGCTCACATATAGCAAATATTATAAAAAGGTTAAAAAGGATTACATCTTACTACAGGTCAAAAAAACCTGTTTTTATAATGAATTCTGCAACAATACACAATCCTTCAGGTTTTGCATCAAAACTTGTGAATGAAGAGGTTGTTGAAATATCAGATTCTGGAGCTCCTCTTCCAGAAAGGGAAATTCAGATATTCAGGGGATTAAGGAGTTCGGAAATAGCAGAATTTATAGCAAATACAGTTATTGAAGATGTATCAAGTATTATTTTTGTTGATAGTAGAAAAGAAGCAGAAGTTCTCTCTTTAAGGGTAAAGGATATCCTCAGGAAAAAAGGTTTTGAATATCTAACAGAAAAGGTAAGTCCTTATCGCTCTGGATATACCCCTTCAGAGAGAAGAGAGATTGAATTTAAGCTTATAACAAGAAATATACTTGCTGTTATCTCAACAAGTGCTTTAGAGATGGGAATAGATATTGGAGATTTAGAAAGCTGCATTCTTTTAGGTTATCCTGGAACACTTGCCCAGCTATGGCAGAGGTTTGGACGAGCAGGAAGAAGAGATAAAAAAGCTTACAACATACTTATTCCAAAAAGAAACGCTTTAGACCAGTACTTTGTTAAAAATCCTGAAGAACTTTTTAATAGACAGATGGAAGAGCCTATAATAAATCCATACAACAGATACATACTGAAAAAACATCTTCCCTTTATGGCTAAAGAGATTCCTATAAAAATTTCTGAACTGTCAGAGGAAGAAAAAGAGGTTGCCAGAGAGCTTTATAAGGAAAAGGTTTTAAGATTTTCTAATAATAAGCTTTATGCAGGAAGGCAAAAGCCCTTCAGTATAAGGTCTGCTGGAGATAGTTTCCGAATAGTTGAATCTATTACAGGAAAAATCATAGGAGATATCTCTGAAGATATTGTTATATATGAAGCTCATATTGGAGCTGTATATCTACACAACGGTGAAAAGTACATTGTTGAGCATATAGATACAGATGAAAAAACTGTTTATGTTACAAAATCAAACGTTTCTTACATAACAGAACCTATAAAAGAATCTTTCATAGATATTCTTAATATAGAAAACAGTAAAAAAACTGGAAAAATTGAGATTTTTAAAGGGAAAGTAAAGGTTAAAACAACTGTTGTTGGTTACTCTATGAGAGATGTTGAGTTTGATGAAAAACTTAAAGATGAGATATTTGAACCTGAAAACTATCTAACAAAAGAGTTTGAAACTGTAGCTTTTTGGTGGACTATGCCTCCAG
>CAYTOE010000239.1:0-1577 GCA_964439255.1 uncultured Aquificales bacterium | reverse complement strand
TTCTAAGGGAGTCTATATGGGAAGTAACATCTCCTGTAGCCCTTATTGTGTGCTCGATTATATCTCCTTTCTTTCCTGCAATAGTGATTGGGGACTCACCAATTCCAAAATAATAAATCATATTGTACTGCCCGGGAACCGGCTGTATATCTGTCTCTATTCTGAACGTATATGTGTCTTCTGTTTCTTTTATCTTCTCTACAATCACGCATTTTTTCAGCATATAAGGATTACAGACAGTCATTCTTCCCTAAACCTCTTTATCTCTTCTGTAATGTCTATACTTGCCGGACACCACGTAATACATCTTCCACAGCCAACACAGCCGAACTCTCCAAACTGATCTGTCCAGTAAGCAAATTTATGCATAAGCCACTGTCTGTATCTTGATGCTATGCTCTGCCTGATGTTAAATCTGTGAACTGTTGCAAAAGTGGGACTGAAACAGGAATCGTAAACTCTGACCCTTTCTGAAGTGTTGTTAACAGGGTCGTTTTTCTCAACTATGTCAAAGCAGAAACAAGTAGGACACAGCTGGGTGCAGGAGGTACAGGCAAGGCATCTTTTTCCTACTTCATTCCAGTAAGGGCTTTCTATGTTTTTGTATAGAATTTCAGGAAGGTTCTTTGTATCAACATTTCTTTTCATCTTTTCAATGCAGTTTTTTTCTATCTCTTTTGCCTTTCTAATATCTTCTTCTGATGCTTTCCTGTGCTCTATATTTTCAATAAGCCTTTTTCCTTTTTCTGTTCCAGTCTCTACTAAAAATCCATCTTCAAGCTCTGTAAGTAGAATGTCAAAGGAGTTTTTAGGTTTTGGAGAAATACCCATGGAGCTACAAAAACAAACATCAGAAGGCTCTCTGCAGCTTACCGCAACTATAAAGAGATTTTCCCTAAAGGCTTTGTAGTAAGGGTCAGAATGTTTATTTTTGTTTAAAAAAATATTGTCTAAAACCTCAATGGCCTTTAAATCACAGGCTCTTATATCAAAAAAGGTGTATTTTTTCTGAGGTATATTATCAACGAACTTCAGCTCTCCATTTTCTTTTTTGACTATTAAAAATGTAAACTCAGGGGGAATAAGGAACCTTTTATAAGGAACAGATGGTCTTATGTAGGAAAAAAGATATTCATCCTTGTTTTTTTCAACTCTGTAAAAGTTTTTTTCCTCTTTTTCCTTATATCCAAATGGAAGCTCATCTATGCTTTTAACCTGAGAGAGCTGAATAACATTGTCCTTTAAAACAGGAGCTATAATCTCATGCTCTTTTTTTAAAAGGCTGAAAATAGACTCAAGCTGATTTTTGTTTATTATGTACATATAAATAAGTTAGATGCTTCTTTTCTCTATTTCAAGCTTGGGACTTAGATTTTTATCTCAACTCTTGAGTTTTCATCATATATATAAATCTTTCCATCTTCTTCATCTTTTGTTCTTTTGTGAGAACCATCGCAGAATGGATATTTTTTAGAAAGTCCGCACTGGCAGATGTAGTAATCTTCTTCTTTCCCTTCTAATACAAGAGGCTTTTTTTCTGTCATTTTTACAAGTCTTGCCATATTATTCCTCCTTTT
>CAYTOE010000238.1:0-1604 GCA_964439255.1 uncultured Aquificales bacterium | reverse complement strand
AGATAAAAGATTTCTTGGATTATTATGAAATTGAGATTTATTCAGAACATTTGAGCTTTTCATATTTTAATGGAAACAATACCTATGATTTGCTTCCTCTTCCTTTTACAGTTGAAATGGCTGAACATATAGTTGAAAAAATTGAAATTGTCCAGGATTTTTTAGGAAAACAAATAGCCTTTGAAAATGCATCAACTTACCTGATTTTAGAAAAAGAGATAGAAGAGTACGAATTTATAAAGTACATTGTTGAAAATGCAAAATGCAAACTTCTACTTGATATAAATAATGTTTATGTTAACTCAGTAAACCATGGATTTAACCCTTATAGCTTTATAGATAAATTAAATCCTGAATGGATTTCTTACTACCATATAGCAGGACATGATAGATTTAAGGATTTGATTATTGATACCCATGGACAGAACGTATCTAAAGAGGTTTTTGATTTGGCTGATTATACATTAAAAAAACTTGGCTTAAAACCTGTACTGCTTGAGCGGGACAACAATATACCCCCTTATAAAGAACTTCTCCAGGAGTATAAAAAAATAAAAAACATGGTTGAAAAATATGAAAAAAAGGTCTTTTGATATTCTTGAAAAGTTTTATAGATCTGTTGTTTTTGATGAGAATATATTTAATCTTCCAGAAGAAAGGTTGTCTATTTACAGAAACCTTGTTTTTAACAATATTGAAGACACATGCTCCAAAGCGTTTCCTATAGCAAAACTTTTTTTAAATAAAAAATGGGAAAAACTTATATCTGAATTTTTAAAAAAACATAAATTTACTTCCCCTTATTTATGGGAAGTACCAAAGGAATTTATTGACTTTTTATATACAAAAAATTTTTTTCAAGATAAACCTCTTTTAAAAGAAATTATGCTTTATGAATGGATAGAAATAGAGTTATTTAATGAAGATATTCCAGTAATGGAAAGTGAGTTTAGCTGGTATAGAGTTTATAGATTTTCTAATACCGCAAGATTATTTTCTTTTGATTATCCTGTTCATAGAGTTTCAGAATTAGAAAATTTAGAGCTTCACAGAGGAAAATACTATCTGATAATATACCAGAACCCTGAAAATAACAATGTTGAATACCTGGAGATAACAAAATTTCTTTTCCAAATTTTAGAAAAAATTAATTCAGGAAAGATTTTAGATATTACTAATAAGGTATGTAATTTGTATAATATGACTTTTGAATCTGTATCTGAAAAATTAAAAGATTTCTTTTATGTTTTATTAAAAAACAAGATTATTGTTTAAACTTTTATTTTTCTTAAAGTTTGGCTGTTTACTGCAACAATTACTGTGCTTATGGACATTAATAAAGCTCCGATTGCTGGTTGTATAACTATTCCGTATGAATATAAAATTCCAGCTGCAAGTGGAATTGCTACAATATTGTATCCAGCAGCCCACCACAGATTTTGAACCATTTTAGAGTAAGTAACCTTTGAAAGTTTTATAACTTTTGGAACATCAGCAGGATTACTTTTTACAAGAATTATATCTGCACTTTCTATTGCAACATCTGTTCCAGCTCCTATTGCTATTCCAACATCTGCTGTAACAAGTGCAGGTGCGTCATTTAT
>CAYTOE010000237.1:0-1622 GCA_964439255.1 uncultured Aquificales bacterium | reverse complement strand
ACCACTGTTGCAATGGACTTCGGGAAAATTACTATTGATGATGAGCATGTACTTTATCTATTTGGAACACCTGGTCAGTCAAGATTTGATTTTATGTGGGATATTTTAGGAAAAGGAATGCTTGGCCTTGTTATACTTGTTGATAGTACTGACCCTTCTACATTCCATGAAGCGAGAAAGATAATAAACTTCTTTGAATCAAGGTATCCTGCACCCTTTGTTGTTGGTTGCAATAAACAGGACTTAGAAGGTGCATGGGATCCAGAAGATATAAGAACAGCTCTTGATTTGGATGAAAGTATAAAAGTCCTTCCCCTTGTAGCTCTTGATAAAGAAAGTGTAAAGAATGTTCTTCTTGAACTATTGGAAGAAATATCCCAGTACATAGAAAGTTAATACCATTCTATATAATCTAAGACTATTTTATAAACTTTTAGAGCTGTAACAACAGGGAAAAACTATTTGAACACAGGAATTATAAAATCTTATATACTAAAAGAACTTACAGAGCTGATCAGATCAAAATTTATCATTATGGTTTATCTCATGCCCACCATGATTATGCTCCTTTTTGGTTATGGAATCAGGATGGAAGTTACACATTCAAGAACTGTGATTTTAGACTATGATAACAGCAAGTTATCAACTGATTTAATATCAAGATTTGAACATTCAAAATATTTTGATACAGAAGTTCTCCACAAACCTGAAAATGAGATTTTAAAAGAAATGAAAAAAGGAAAAGTGGACATCCTTATTATTATTCCAGAAAGTTTTGAAAAAAGGCTTCTTCACCGTCAAAAAGTAGATATAGGAATTTTTGTTGATTCCTCTTTTCCAATGCGTGGGACTACTATGCAAAGTTATGTTGAAGGAGTTATATACAACGCTGCACAGGATTATATGAAAAATATTCCAGTTAAAAATCTAATAACTATCAACAACAGAAATCTTTTTAATCAATCAATGAGAGATGAAAATGCAATTGTTCCCGGACTTATAGGAATTATTCTTCTTGTTGCTCCCGCTATTTTGTCTGCTCTTTTGATTGTAAAAGAAAAAGAAACAGGAACTATTTTTAATTTTTATTCTTCACCGGCGAGAAAAACAGATTTTCTAATCGCCAAATTGACTCCTCCTTTTGTTTTACATTCTGCAAATATTTTTGTTCTTTTTCTCTGGGCTACATATCTTTTCAATGTTCCATTTAGGGGAAATTTCCTGATTTACTGGTTAACATCAGAGATATATGTTGCTATAAGTGTCGGCATTGGATTACTTGTCTCTATAATAACAAGAACTCAAATTGTAGCTCTTGTCGCAACTATAATAATAACTATAGTTCCTGGTTTCCTTTACTCAGGTATTTTAATGCCAATCTCTTCAATGGTTGGTTCAGCATACATAGAAGCCCATCTTTTTCCTGTAATGTACTACAACCATATCATCTATGACTGCTTTTTAATAGGACAGGGATTTAGCTCTGAGAAAAATATTCTTTATTTTGGAATTTTAATTTTTTATGCATTTGTTCTTTTAGCTCTCGGCACACTATTTATGAAAAAAGAAATGAGATAGAAATTTTCTGAAATTGCATACCGTATGTATTAAACATAAATTAA
>CAYTOE010000236.1:0-1633 GCA_964439255.1 uncultured Aquificales bacterium | reverse complement strand
ACCGATACAAGATATTGATTTTTACATATTATAACTGTATGATTATATATGCAAACATTTGAGGTGAGAATTTGACAGATTTCAAAATCTAAAAGGCATTACCTCCAGGAGTTTTCAGGAAGAATAAAATTGGAGGTAATGCTATGACACCACAGTCTATCCTTAAGTTTTTATCAAACAAAAACAGTTTTCACAAGTTCTTTGAAGAGTTCAAAGACTTTTTCTTTGAAGGTAAAGAAGTCTCACAGACAACTGAAGAAATATTAGATTCTTTAGAAAACAGAGAAACTTTCCAGACGGTAATAAAAGAACTCATAAAGAAAAAAGATGAAGATTATGAAGAATTTATCATTTTCCTGCTTTCCCAGAAATACTCCAATCTGATGGAAGCCTATCAGATCCAGCATTTTGAGTTTTCAGATGAATTTTCCCCATTAAGCACAGATGTAGAACTTGATATTTTCAGCTACTTTCTTGAAGAGATATACCAGCTTGTAGATAACTCAAGCCCATACTTAAAAGCAAAAATCCTCATTTTTCTGATTTCTATAAACTCTTCTGACAGAGCTCTATTAGAAGAATTTTTCAGTCTTATTCCACTGATTGATGATAGAGAAAAACAGAAAATCCTTTTTTATGAACTTTTTCAGAATCTTTCCCAAGATGAACCCTTTGAAACATTAGAGCTTCTAAAAAATATAAAAGAAAAGTTTCCAGATGAAGACTGGTTCTATGAAATAAATGGTCATATTGGGATAGAGATGCTTGAGTATGATGAGCTGGTAGCCATAAAGAATTTTGAAGAGGTCTATCAGTGGCTTAATTACAGGTTTTTAGCAGATATTCCCGAAGAAAATCTTTCCTCAAACTTTATACTTTTTATGGCTGTTTATGTTCTTCTGCTTATGTCAGATGAAAAACTGGAAAAAGCAAGAGATGTTCTGCATTTCACTTATAGCATACTTCAGCCTATCCTCAAACAAGAGAAAGAATTTTTTGATGAATCAACATACGAAAATGTTATAGATAATTATATTTCTCAGCTTCTATATGCTCATGTCAGTCTGATTAAAAAAATCCAAAAGCTGGACAATGAAACTGCCTACCATAAAGCAATAAAAGAAATTCAAACAAAAAATCTCTATCTTCCACCAGAATACAGCCTCCCTTATGACTATGAAGATTTAGAAAACAGAGTGATTTTTAAGTTTTAATCACAGCCTTTTTTAATCAAAATCAATGGGAGGTTTTTTCTATGAAAAATATTTTTGATGGTAGATTTTTAAATTATCTTTCATTCGGGACAAAATCAAAAATTTATGAGTTCTTTGAAAGTTACAGTATTGACAAATACGAATATATAAAGCTCATACATTCTCCTTATTACTTCAAAGAGTTTTATCTGAAAAATCTAAAAAATAAAATTCTGTATGATGATTTTGCCCTTTCTGTTTTTATTTATGTATCCCGTCTTATTGAACAAGACTGTGTATACAATTATGCATATTTAGAAAACTTTAGAAATTTTTTGCGGCATCAGTATTCAAAAGTACTGGACATTGTTAACATAAAAGAAGATGTAGAATATTCGGTTATTGTGTTTGATATTTCTTATCTTGAAGACCCTGAAGAA
>CAYTOE010000235.1:0-1696 GCA_964439255.1 uncultured Aquificales bacterium | reverse complement strand
CTAAAAAAACAACTCTTAAATATTTGTCTTCTTCTTCAATATACACCCAAACTTTTATTCTGCTATCTGGTTGTATTTCTTTTAAAACTATATCACCATTTCTTGCTCTTTTTATCCAGTCAGATTTAATATAAGGTCTCTTTTTTAAGACATTTTCTCTAAAATACTTAGTTGTTTTACCAAACATTGTTTATCCTAATCTTGTTTATCCCCATAATTTTACAATTATTAAACAACATTGGCCAATGTATTTGTTTTATAGAGGATAATTTTATGCATTTTTTTTCAGTCTCTACCTCAAACTCAGCTACCTATTTTCAATAAATGTAAAATTTCAAATATTTGTAAAACTTAATAAAAACAGGAATTGAAGATAAGTTTTGTTTTATAATCTTAACATTCAACATATCTTTCAGGTTCAGAATGATTAAGTTCGAAGAAAATGTAAACCTATCAAATTTTTCAACTATAAAAGTTGGTGGGACAGCTAAAAAGGTTTATTTTCCAGAAAATATAGAACAGGTAAAAGAACTTATTCTTAAAGCTAAAGAAGAGGATAAGCTTTTTATTCCCATCGGTATAGGGAGCAATCTTATATTTAAAGATGGAATTCTGGAACACATTTTTGTTTCAACCAAAAATCTGAAAAAATTTTCTATAAAAAAAGAAAAAAACCTATTTATTTTTGAAGGTGAAGCTGGTGTAAGTTTTAAGACAATACTGAGTGTAGTAAAAAAGTACAATCTTGAAGGTTTTGAAAATCTTTCTGGAATTCCAGCTTCTTTAGGTGGTGCAACAGCTATGAATGCAGGTGCATTTGGAACAGAGATATTCGATATCATACAGGAAGTTAAATGGATAGATAAAAACGGGAATATTCATGTTTCTAAAAAAGAAGAGATAGATTACAGTTACAGATATACATTTTTTCAAAAGGAAGGTTTTGTGTATTCAACAAAACTAATCCTGAAACCTTCTAAAAAGGATATATCCCATCTGATAAAAGAACATCTTTTAGAAAGAAATAAAAAACAACCTTTAAACCTTCCAACAACAGGTTCCACGTATAAAAACCCGGAAAGAGCTCCGGCTGGATATCTACTTGAAAAGGCAGGTTTTAAAGGGAAAAGGTCTGGTGATATAGGTTTTTCAGAAAAGCACGCAAATTTCCTCATTAATTACGGTAATGGAACATACTTGCAATTAATAAAACTGTTAGAAAATGCCGAAAAAACTGTTAAATCTCTGTTTGGAATAAACCTTGAGAGGGAAGTAAAGATTGTTGAATGATATAAAGGTAGCCCTTTTATATGGAGGAGAGTCAACAGAAAGGGAAATATCAATAAAAAGTGGAAAAGCCGTGGAAGAAGCCCTTAAAAATTTGAGACTTTCATATAAGGTTTTTGACCCTATAGAAAAATACACTTTTGTTAAAAAGCTTGTAGATTACTCCCCAGATGTTGTTTTTATAGCTTTACATGGAAAAGTTGGTGAAGATGGAACGATTCAGGGGTTGTTAGACTTTTTAGGTTTTAAATACACAGGTTCACCTATGAAAGCAAGCGCTATAGCTATGGATAAATCTTTAACAAAAGATATTTTGAAAAATTACGGTGTTCCTGTTCCTGAAAGTGTAACAGTTTTTTCTTTAGAAGAAGGTTTATCGATAAATGTTAAATTTCCAGTTGTGATAAAA
>CAYTOE010000234.1:0-1702 GCA_964439255.1 uncultured Aquificales bacterium | reverse complement strand
TTATGGGTAAGGACAAGGGTTGGTTTTCCGTATTTTTCTATTACATTGGCAATTGTGTATGTATTATGAACAAAAACACCTCCAAAACCTGCTAAAAATGTTTCATTATCTTTTACTGAAAAGTCATAAACATACCCTTTATATGTAACCTTCTCAATTTTCTTAATTTTATTCCATCTTAGATTTTTATACTTTTCTATCTCTTCAACTTCTAAATCATAATCTTTTAAAGAGCTTACGATTTTTGAAAAAGTTTTTACAGATGGCTGCCTTTTTCCATTTTCTACAGCTGACAGGGTTTGTTTTTTTTCTAAAATATCTTTCTGGAATAGACCGTTTTTTCTTCTCACATTTTTTATATGCTCACCTAAGTAAGGAATTAAATCAACATTTGTGTTGTATGCTTTCTGAGAAAGCTTTAGAGCCTTTTCTTTTTTGTGTATTAGATTAAATCCTATTTCATCAATGTACTTCTGAATATTTTCGCCACCAGATATTACTATGTTGTAATAGATATTTCCTTTATGTTGATATCCATTATTAGAAGCTCTTTTAAATACCTTTCTAACTCTTGCCCATATACCAAACCTCAAGAGGGCATATAAAAGGTTATTTGCCAGTTTTTTACTCTTTGTTACCAGTATTATTGCATCTTTTTCAACAGTTCCATCTCCATCGAATAAAGCTCTTATTAAATGGGAAATCTGCTTTTTTGAAAGATTTAAAAAGAAATCAGGAAGCTTTTTATTACCTGACATATTACCAGACAGGTTCTTTAGAAAGTTCGCAAAAATAGAGCTATAAATAATAAAATCTTTGCCTTCAACAATCCTTAAGTAGAGATTTAATCTTTTAGCGATTTTTTCTGTAAGGTTTTGATAATATTTATCCTTTGTAGAAATTATTACAATTCTACCATTTGAATAACCTTCAGCGATGTATATCCCCAAAAACTCTAAGAAATCCTTATCAAAAACAATTTTGTTAGGCAGTTTATATTTTGAGGTGTTTGTTTTTAAAACAATTTTTTCTATTTCTGTTTTATCAAGCTTTGGTAAATATTTAATAAGAATTCCGTTCTCATTGTATCTACTATTTCTAAACTTTTTTTCATATAATTTTTTTCCTTCATAAATTTTTGAAAAAATGGAACTATCAGGATACTCAAAGTATATATGAGAGGTTATATCTAAAAAATCCGTAATCAGAACATAATTAACTCTATTCTCCTGTATAAAAAATTTTCTTGGAATAGGAATATAATCATTTTCAGTAAGCTCTTCTGTTTTATAAAGAGCAAATCCATCCTCTTTAAGTGCATAAAAATTATGGTCTTTTGTTGTTATTATCTGTCTTCCATCTTCAAAGGTTATTTTCAGTAAATCTCTTTTCTCTAAATGTTTTGTAACAGCATATAAAGGCTTTATCTCTTCTTCTAATGTGTTAGGATTTATTGATAATGTAAAGTATTTATTCTCAGGTAGTAAGATTATCAACTCTCCGTTTTGAGAAATAACAGGATATTTTTTTGATAGCTCTTCAAAAGTTTCCTCAATACTCCACAGATACCAGAAAATCTTGTTATTCTTTTTTTCTCCTATTAAAACAGTTTCCTCAGGATGTAAACTTTTTCCTGTACCGGTTGCACCTAATAAAACCTGCTCTTTTACGCCATGTTTAAGATTTTCATAAAGCTCTTTTA
>CAYTOE010000233.1:0-1757 GCA_964439255.1 uncultured Aquificales bacterium | reverse complement strand
CAGGTTTCTCATTATCACATTTATGGACAACGTCTAGAGTTTTAATAATAGAGGTTTTTCCTAAAAATGAAGTTTCTACGAGATTATCATTTTTGTCAATTACAGAGAGAATTTCCTCAAGTTTAGGTTTAATGGTGTGGTCATTCTTACTAACTTTAACAAAAAGTTATCAGTTAACTGTGCTTTTAATGAGTGTATTTGTAGTTATAGGGTGGCTAATATTTGTATTTAGAAATAAATTAAGTTTGTTATTAATTAAGGAAAAAGGAGTTTAGCCATGACTAGGAAAGATGATGATATTATAAACAAAATTTCCAAAGTAGATAGAAAAAAATTGGGAAGTGATATTCCAATAGAAATATTTAGAGTTTTCAGACATTTCTCTCAAATTTATGCAGAAGACTTACTTGGAAAAAAGGCCACAGGTATATTATTTATTAATGCTGGAAAAGAACTAGGTAAAAATGTTGGCAAAAAACTGTATGATAAAGATTTAGAAAAGTATATAAAAAATGTTAAGGAGTTTGTAGAAAAGGAAAAGATTGGCATTTTAAAAGTTGTTGAGGCATCTAACAAAAAATTGGTTTTTCAGCTAGATGAGTGTATCACATGTGCAGGAATGGATAATATAGGAAAGAGAATTTGTTTCTTTGAAGTCGGTTTTGTTGCAGGTGTGGTCGAGGTCTTCCTCGGTAAAAAGGTTATAGCTGAAGAAACAAAATGTAATGCTAATGGGGAAGGAGTTTGTGAGGTAAGTGTATATCTAAATAAGTGAATATTTTGTTATTTTTTCCTTTATCTTTCTTCCAAATTTTGTATCTGGAATAAAAACTATTCCAACTTCCTTCTTTCCTAAAAACCTACCTAAATCTTCCTTTGAAAATAATTCAAAATACTCTCCATCATATTTGTAGAGAATATTTCTTTTAGTTCTCTTAGAAATATCTCTAGCTAAAATTAAAAAACCTTTTTTTCCAGCCTTTAGCTCCTTCAGTGTATCATCAAAACCTATTTTTATAATTCTACTTCTCCAACCAAGCTGTAAAAGATTAATTATCTGTTTTTCTAACTGTTTTTTTACTTCCATAGCATCTATATTAAATCGTCTTTTTATTTTTTCTTTTCTTTTAGAAAGACAGGAGGGACATATATAAAAACCTCTCCCTCCATACTCTCTATAAACTGGCTTATTATCTTCAAAACTAAATCTTACAAGTTTTTCCTTTTCTGTTTTTTTTTACAGATAACACAACTTCTTATCGGTCTAGCCATTTTTCTCCGCCAACTGTTGTAATCTGTCAAAATCTTCCTCACTTAATATGTCTATATGCCAACCTGTAAGCTTATGGGCTAGTTTAGCGTTGATACCTCCCTTTCCGATAGCTAGAGACAGCTCGTTTTTAGGAACTGCAACTTCTATTCTCTTTTCCTTTTCAAATATCTTCCATTTTTTAGGGTGTGCTGGTGATAAAGCCCTAATTACAAACTGTGCTGGGTCAGGATGCCACTCTATAACATCTATCTTTTCATCTGAAAGTTCCATTGAAACATTTTGTATTCTTTTTCCCTTTAATCCTACAACAACACCTACAGGGTCTATATTCCTATCTTCAGTCCAAACTGCAACTTTAGCCCTATCTCCCGGTTCTCTAGCTACAGCTTTTATCTCTATCTCACCCTCTTGAACCTCTGGCACCTCTATTTCTATAAGTTTTCTTAAAAGATTTGGATGGTTTCTAGATCGTATTACGAGTGGT
>CAYTOE010000232.1:0-1796 GCA_964439255.1 uncultured Aquificales bacterium | reverse complement strand
AATTATACCAGTTTTGAAATATATGCCTTTACAACTCAAATGGCTAAATAAAAACCAATAAAATCAACTAAATTCTGCGAAAATAAACTCATGTTTTCAATGGATTCTGGTTTTTCTAATTTCCTGATAATCTTTGTCCTGTTTTAAATTGTGCTAACTTCTGTAAAACCTTATTTTTCTTCATAAAACCTGATAAAAATATCCTCAAAGCTTTTTGCGTCTGGGAATTTTCTATGAAGGTTCTGTGGTGTATCGTCAACAATCTTTTTACCTTCTTTTAGGACAACTACCCTGTCGCAATATTCAGCTTCGCTCATATAGTGAGTGGTTATCAGTATAGAAATTCCCCATTTTTGTTTTAACTGGTGGAGCAGTTTCCAGAGCTGTGCCCGTGCCACTGCATCTACTCCACTTGTTGGCTCATCTAAAAATAAAACAACTGGTTCGTGTAGAATAGCTGCTGCTACAGAAAATCTTTGATTTATACCAAGGGGAAGTTCTGTTGGAAGATAATTCATATACTCTTTAAATCCAAGACCTTCAGCAAGTTTGTTTATCCTTTTTAAAGCTTTTGATGTAGGTATTTTGTGCATGTTTGCAAAATAAATCAGATTTTCCCTTACAGTCATATCTTTATAAAGGGCAAACTTCTGGCTAACATAACCGATTTTACTTTTTAGCTCTAATCTGTCTTTATAGCTTTCTATTTTTTTACCTAAAAGCCACAATTCCCCTTCATCTATAGGATAAAGACCAAGTAGCATTTTTATAAACGTTGTTTTTCCTGCTCCATTTGCACCAAGAAGTCCTAAAATCTCACCTTTTTTTAAAACCATATCAATGTGGTCATCTGCCACAAAATCACCAAATCTTTTGGTCAGTCCTTTTGCTTCCATAACAATTTCAGGAATTTCTGTTTTTGTTTCCCTTTCTTCAACGGTGATTTCTGGAATATGTTTCAGTTTCTTTAATGCATGAACAAAAAACACACTTTCAAGGTCTGGCTCTGCATGTGGAAGGTTTAAAGGTTTAAGTGAGTATGTTCTTTTATTGAAAGAAAAACATTCTTCAACACCAAGAGTTTTACAGTCTGTTTCCACATAAGTATATTCTTTTACAGAATTTTCAAGCTCTCTGGCTGTACCCTGTGCAATGATTTGACCATCTTCAAAAAGAAAAACTTTATCCATTTTTTCTGCTTCCTGCATATATCCTGTGCTGATAAGTGCTATTATTCCTTCCTTTTTCCTGATACCATCAACAATTTCCCAGAGTTCTCTTCTACTTAATGGGTCAACTCCTGTTGTAGGTTCATCAAGGATAAGCAGTTTTGGTTTATGAATAAGGGTGCAGATAAGAGATAGTTTCTGCTGCATTCCACCGCTTAGATGTCCTGCCTGTCTATCCTGAAACTGATAAAGTCCAGCCATTTTTAGAAGTCTTTCTCTATACTCCCAGTATTCATCATCTTTTTTAAGGTTTCTTATTGCTGTGAAGAATTCTAAATGCTCTTTTACAGTCAAAAGTGGATACAAAACAAGCCCAATCCCTTGAGGCATAAAGCCTATATGTGGTTTTACTTTTTCTGCTTCTTTAGGGCTGTGGTATGTGAAGCCTTTATATGTTATTTCTCCTTCAAATCTTATAACTCCTGATATTGCATGCATTAATGAGCTTTTTCCTGCTCCATCGGGACCTATAAAACCTATAATCTGCCCTTTATCTGCTTCAAAAGAGGCTTTTTCAATTCCTATCTTATTTTTATATCTGACAGTAACATTTTTTACTTCTAAATC
>CAYTOE010000231.1:0-1822 GCA_964439255.1 uncultured Aquificales bacterium | reverse complement strand
TGAAAAATACTGTAAATAGCAGGAATTACTAAAAGAGTCAGTATTGATGAAGATACGATACCTCCTATCATTGGTGCGGCTATTCTCTGCATTACTTCTGAACCAACTCCAGAGATATACATAATAGGAATGAGACCAGCTAAAATCGTAGATACAGTCATCATTTTTGGTCTTATTCTAAGTACAGCTCCTTTATAAACAGAGCTAAAAAAGTCATCCTTATTATTTTTAACAGCTTCTTCTATGTAAAGAACCATTACTATTGCTGTTTCTGCTGCTACACCTAAAAGTGCTAAAAAGCCAATAACAGTTGCTATACTCATATTGAAATTCAAGTATTGTAAATAGATCAGTCCTCCTAACATAGCAAATGGTAAAGATAACATTATGATAAGTGTATTTTTCAAGTTTTTAAAAATTACATAAACGAGAATAAAAATAATCAAAACTGTTAAGGGAATTATATACTTTAATCTTTCCTTTGCATGTTTTAAGTACATACTTTGACCAGCCCATTCTATAAAATATCCCTGGGGAAGATGTACATTTTTAAGGACTGATTTTGCTTTCTCCATGTATATTTCTGTTGTTGTATTTGGGTCTGGGGTGATGTATATAAAAAGTACTTTCATACCTTTTTCTGATTTTATTACAGAAGGGGCTTCTGTGTAATAAATATCTGCTACAGCTTTTAGAGGTATTTCCTGTTCGTTTTTGTATATAGGTATATTTTTAATACTTTCTATACTGTTTCTATAATCTGTAGGAAATCTGATTAAAATTGGATATCTCTCCAGATTTTTGTAAAATGTGGAAACAGGTGTTCCACCTATAGCTGTTTGTATTGCCAATTCTACATCCTCTGTAGAAAGCCCGTACCTTGATAAACGTTTTTTATCTATATTTATGTTTAGATAATATCCGTTTGCTATTCTATCGGCAAATACAGATAATGTTTCAGGTAGTTTTTTTAAAGTTTCCTCTATCTTTTTTCCATATTCCTGAAGTTTTTTAATATCATCTCCATAAAGTTTTATTCCAAGAGGCGTTCTTATACCTGTTAGAAGCATATCTATTCTTCCTCTAATTGGATAAGTCCAGCTGTTTGTTAATCCTGGTATTTTTAGTTTGTTTTCCATTTCTTCCATAAGTTCTTGATATGTTATGTCTTTACGCCAATATTCTTTTGGTTTAAAGGTTATTATTGTTTCAATCATAGATAAAGGAGCTGGGTCTGTTGCTGTATCTGCTCTACCAGCTTTTCCAAAAACTGTTTTTACTTCTGGGAAAGAGGCTATTATTTTATCTGTTATCTGTGTCAGCTCTTTTGCCTGTGTAATTGATATACCTGCAGGTGTTACAGGCATATACATAAATGTTTGTTCATTTAGCATAGGCATAAATTCCCAATTTAGCTTTTTATAAAGGGGATAGACCATACATATTGATATGACTGTCAAAATTAAAATCAGATATCTAAGTTTTATTGATAGTTTTATTAATGGTGAATAGGTTTTTATGAGAAGCCAGTTTATAGGATTTTTTTCTTCCGGAATGATTTTTCCTTTTATAAACCATATCATAAGAATCGGGACAAGGGTTATAGCGAGTATCGAAGCTGCAAGCATCGTAAATGTTTTTGTGTAAGCAAGAGGCTTAAATAAAAGCCCTTCCTGACCGGTTAAAGCAAAAACTGGCAGGAAGGAAACAACGATAATAAGGAGGGCCAGAAAAATAGGCTTTCCAACCTGTTTTGAGGATTTTATAATTGCATCTTTTCTATCTTTTTCCGTTATCTTCCCTTTTTCTTTTTTTATTCTTT
>CAYTOE010000230.1:0-1871 GCA_964439255.1 uncultured Aquificales bacterium | reverse complement strand
GCTATGAAAAAGAAACACAGAAAAAGATGGATTACAGACTGGTGGCCTAACAGGCTAAACCTGAAGATTTTGCGTCAAAACTGCCTAACATCAAATCCTTATGGGGATGATTATGACTACTTGAAAGAAGTTGAAAGTCTTGATTTAGAGGAAGTAAAAAAAGACCTGAAAGAGCTTATGAGAAACTCTCAGGACTGGTGGCCTGCTGATTTTGGACATTACGGACCTCTTTTTATTCGTCTATCGTGGCATAGTGCTGGAAGTTACAGAATTTTTGATGGAAGAGGAGGAGCAAGACAGGGAGATATAAGATTTCCTCCAAGAATAAACTGGCCTGATAATATCAATCTTGATAAAGCTATAAGACTGTTAGAACCAATAAAGCTAAAATATGGAAAGAAACTTTCATGGGCAGATTTAATTATACTTGCAGGAACTGTTGCCCTTGAAGATATGGGAGTAAAGACACTTGGAACAGCTCTCGGTAGAGAAGATATATTTGAGCCTGATGAGAGTGCAGACTGGGGAGCTGAAGAACAGATGCTTTCAGGAAAAGAAAGATTTAAAGAAGGAAAGCTTGAAAAACCTTATGCTGCAACAGAAATGGGGCTTATATATGTAAATCCAGAAGGTCCAGACGGAAATCCTGACCCTATAGGTTCGGCAAAACAGATAAGAGAAGCTTTTTATAGAATGGGAATGAATGATGAAGAAACTGTTGCTTTAATAGCAGGTGGGCATGCATTTGGAAAATGTCATGGAGCAGCTCCAGATGAGTTTTTAGGTTCTGACCCAGATTCTTCACCTATTGAGAAAGAAGGGCTTGGATGGGAGTTTAAATATAAATCAGGAAAAGCCTGTGATACTTTTACATCTGGATTTGAGCTTACATGGTCTCCTACACCAACAAAATTTGGTGTTCATTTTTTAAGACTTTTATTTGAGCATGAATGGGAGCTTACAAAAAGTCCTGCAGGAAAATACCAGTGGGTTGCAAAAAATGCAGAAGCGATAATTCCTGATGCCTGCGACCCAGATAAAAAACATCTTCCGATGATGCTTACTGCTGATCTGGCTTTGAGATTTGACCCTGTTTATGAAAAAATCTCAAGGAGATTTTTAGAAAATCCTGAAGAGTTTGAGAAAGCATTTGCTACTGCCTGGTTTAAGTTGACACACAGAGACATGGGACCAAAAGTTTTATACAAAGGTCCTGAAGTTCCAGAAGAAGATTTTGTATGGCAAGACCCTTTACCAGAAATGGATTTTGAAGTTATTGATGAAAATGATATTGAAAATCTAAAAAAGCAGATACTAAACTCTGGATTAACAATAGCCCAGCTTGTTTATACAGCGTGGTCTTCTGCTTCCACATACAGAGAATCTGACAGAAGAGGTGGAGCAAATGGAGCAAGAATAAGACTGTATCCTTTAAATCAGTGGGAAGTCAATCATCCTGATGAACTTGCAAAAATAATTGCTGTTTATGAAAAAATTCAAGATGAGTTTAATAAATCACAGGAAGAAAAAGGAAGTAATAAAAGGGTATCAATTGCAGATTTAATAGTCCTTGGAGGAGTTGCAGCAATTGAAGAAGCTATAAGAAAAGCTGGATTTAATGTGAAAGTTCCGTTCACTCCTGGAAGGGTTGACGCAAAAGAAGAGCATATAGAAATTGAATTTTATAAAGCTATAGAGCCTTTTGCAGATGGTTTTAGGAACTATTTCAAATATGTAGATAAGTTTACAGAAGAAGACATTTATACTACCCCCGAATATTTTCTTGTGGACAAAGCCAACCTGCTAAAACTAACTGTTCCAGAAATGACAGCACTCATAGGCGGACTTAGAGTTTTAGGAGCAAACTATAA
>CAYTOE010000229.1:0-1907 GCA_964439255.1 uncultured Aquificales bacterium | reverse complement strand
AAAAAGGTAAAGCAGATAGGATTCCTAAAATACCTATAATAACTGTTATTCTGTTTGGTGTTAAAAAATCAAACTCTACAATTAAAGGTGTTATTCTTGTTGAGATTTTTCTATTTATAAATCTTGATATAAAACCATCACTTGGTTTTGAAAGACTTTCTCTAATGAACTGTTCTGCTATTTTTAAATCTTTTTTTGTATCTATATCTATCCAGAAATCATCTATATATCTGTAGAGTAGTTTTTTTTCATTTGATAAAAGCTGCATAACATCGGAAAGTTTTATTTTTTCTTTATGTAAAAGTTTCTCTATATAATCAAATATTTCATAGCTACATATAAAAAAACCTGTATCAAAAAAATCAAAATTCTTAAGCTCTTTTCCTATTTTTTCCACATATTTTTTACTGACTTTTACTTTTGTAGCTTCTGTCCTGTCTATGCATGTTTTTGATACAAAAATTGTATTTCCTTCTATTTTTTCTAAATCTGAATAAAACTTCTCACCATAAAAGTGGTCAGCCATAAGAAGAATAAATTTTTCATTTTCTTTTATGTATTTTTTTGCACAGTACAGACTATAACCGTTTTCTCTTTCAGGAAAAGGGTTATAAACAAGGGTTATTTTTGGGAATTTTTTCTGAATGTACTCTTTTACATGTTTATTACTGTAAACAACTACAATATCTTCCTCTTTAAAACGCCTGATTTTATGTTCTATTAAAGGTAAACCAAACAGTTTTACAAGAGGTTTAGGGGGTGATCCCCCCATTCTGCTACCAAAACCGGCAGCAAGAATAACAACCTTCATTTTAACTTAAACTTCTGTACCATCTAATTAAGTTTTCAAACTGTTTATGAGTATTGTATTCATTAGTTTCCATTGGGGATTTGAAAAAGAAAGAAAGCTCTTTCACTACACCTTTTACGCCTTTTTTCTTTGCAAAATTTAAGAATCTCGCTATATCTAAAACAAGAGGTGCGGCAACTATCGCATCTATTGCATCCCAAACAAAATAAAACTTCATCTGCGTTCCTAAAAATCCCTGATAATGAATAAAATCAAAGGCTGTTTTATTATCTTTTAGTGAAGGAAAATAATCTATTTCTGTTATTGTGTAGGGAGAATAACCTAAAATCTTACCTACAACTTTATCCTTAGAAGTTATTTTACTCTCTTTATTCTGCCTGTGTGCTAAAACTCTTCCATCTAAATCTCCGAGGATATTGTATCCCATCCATCCTAAAATTTTTAAATTTCTGTATGCAAACATAGGTGCAAGGGTTGTTTTTACAAGTGTTTCCCCTGTTTTTCCATCATTCCCACAGTGGGGAACATTGTTTTTTTCAGCAAGTTCTTTTAAAGCTGGTATTGAAGAACCAACACTTGGTGTAAAGTTTCCATAGGGAATTCCATTTTTTAAAGAAACATAAGCATAAATCATAGAAGCAGAAATTCTATCTTTTCTGTTTTCTTTAATAGCATTTTCAAAATCTTTTAAAGAACCGTGGATGTTTTCGTCATATTCCATATTTGGTTCTGTAGAAGCAACATTTATAGCTACAGTTTCATCATCTGAGAAATCTTTGATATCCTTTTCAAGTATAGAAACAATCTCTTCTAAAGATTTACCTTCATCCTCGAGAGATTCAATAGGTTTTAATTCTTGAATAACACCTTCTCCACAATTCAAAGCGGTTCCCTTTTTAGCTTTTATTGTTTCAAGTTCATCTTTTATCTGCTCTAAAATTTTGTAGCTGAAATGTTGATTTTCTTCCCAATGCCGGCAAAGTTGTTGATATAGGTTTCCATTAAGTGCCCTGATTTCATGACCACCAAAATCATCAAATTTGAGAGGTGAATATTTATCAATTCCTTTAAATGGTTCAAGCTCTGAAACAAGACC
>CAYTOE010000228.1:0-1913 GCA_964439255.1 uncultured Aquificales bacterium | reverse complement strand
ATAGGAACACTTAGAATATTAGAGGCCGTTAGATTACTTGGCCTGACAGATAAAACAAAAATATACCAGGCTTCTACTTCAGAACTTTATGGAAAAGTCCAGGAAATACCCCAAAATGAAAAAACTCCATTTTATCCCAGGAGTCCTTACGGAGTAGCAAAACTGTATGCATACTGGATAACTGTAAACTATAGAGAAGCTTATGGAATGTTTGCATGTAATGGAATTCTTTTTAATCATGAATCTCCAATCAGAGGAGAAACATTTGTTACAAGAAAAATAACAAGAGGAGCAACAAGAATAATCCTTGGACTTGATAAAAAACTTTATCTTGGAAACCTGAATGCAAAAAGAGATTGGGGACATGCTAAGGATTATGTAGAGGGAATGTGGCTTATCCTCCAACAGAACGAACCAGATGATTATGTTCTAGCAACAGGAAAAACAACAGAAGTAAGAGAATTTGCAAGAAAAGCTTTTGATGAGCTGGGGGTTATAATTGTATTTAAAGGGGAAGGAATAGAAGAAAAAGGAATAGTTCAGGATATAGATGAAAACAAACTCATAAAAGCCTTAGAAAAAATAGGAGCAGAGCAGATTGAATCAATAGTAAGTCATGCAAAATCTCTGATAGGAAAACCAGTGATAGAAGTAGACCCTAAGTACTTCAGACCTGCAGAGGTTGATATTCTTATAGGAGATGCAACAAAAGCAAAAGAGAAGCTTGGATGGGAACCTAAACATACATTAGATGATTTAATAAAAGAGATGGTTGAAGCAGATTTAGAAAGAAACTACAAAGAGCTAGTCTTAAAAAGATGTGGATTTGAAGTTCCAAAAAGCTGTGAGCTTTAGGAGAAAAAAGATGAATAAAGACAGCAAGATATACGTAGCAGGGGGAACAGGCTTAGTAGGCAGCGCTATTATAAGAAAGTTAAAAGAAAAAGGATACAAAAATATTATTTCTACATATCACAACAGAAAACCAGAAGATAAAGATATAAAGTGGTATAAGATAGATTTAACAGACCAGAAACAGGTAGAGGAGTTTTTTAAAGAAGAAAAGCCAGAGTATGTATTTTTAGCAGCAGCAAAGGTTGGTGGAATATGGGCTAATAATGTATATAGAGCTGATTTTATTTATCAAAACTTGCAGATACAGAACAATGTTATCCATCAAAGCTATCTAAACAATGTAAAAAAGCTATTATTTTTAGGAAGCACATGTATATATCCAAAAAACTGTCCCCAACCTATAAAAGAGGAATATCTATTAACAGCACCTTTAGAATATACCAATGAACCTTATGCTATAGCAAAAATAGCTGGGATAAAGATGTGCGAAAGCTATAATCTCCAGTATGGAACAAACTTTATATCTGTTATGCCAACAAATCTGTACGGATACAATGATAATTTTGATTTAGAAAAATCACATGTTTTACCAGCATTAATCAGGAAGATGCATTTAGGGAAGGCATTAGAAAAAGAGAACTGGGAAGAGATAAAAAGAGATTTAAATAAAAATCCAGTAGAAGGAATTGATGGAAATGCGAGCAAAGAAGAGATTCTGAAAGTGCTTGATAAGTATGGGGTAAGAAAGGAAAAAGGAACAGTTCAGGTAGAGATATGGGGAACAGGAAAACCAAAAAGAGAATTTTTATGGTCTGATGATATGGCAGATGCCTGTGTTTACTTGATGGAGAAAGTAGACTTTGAAGATATAGTAAAACAGATGTATCCAGATATAGATAGAGAAAAACTAAGACTGAGTTATACAAATAGAGAGATAAGAAATACCCATATAAATATAGGAACAGGAAAAGATATATCTATAAAAGATTTAGCTTATCTTATAAAAGATATTATAGGATTTAGAGGGGAGCTTTACTTTAATACATCAAAACCAGATG
>CAYTOE010000227.1:0-1950 GCA_964439255.1 uncultured Aquificales bacterium | reverse complement strand
CTTCTCCGGCCTGCTGACCCGGCGTAACCGTTCCCGTCGAACCCGGATCGCCCCCATATTCAATTTCCAATTCTGGATAAAATTTAGTCTGTTATTATAAAATGTCAAGGGTAATATTATACCATTACACTTATTTAAAACGGAGAAAAGGATGAATTTTGTACTGATTCTGTTTTTTATTTTTGTTTTAGGATGTTCTCCAAAGTATAAAGTTGAAAAATTGTATCATTTTCCCGTTTCCAAAGAAGGTAAAGAATGTATAAAAAATTGCAAAAAAGAAATGGAAAAATGTAAAGATACATGTGAGAAAAAGTACAGTATATGTTTGAAAAATGCTATAGAAAACTCAAAACAGATTTATAAAGAATTAGAAAAAAGCTATGAAAAAGAGTATCAGCAATATTTAAAAAGGTATGCTTTTTACCTTAAGGAGCTTGAAATGTGGCAAAACAGATATATGAGGATCAAGCAAGATTATGAATATTACTACAGGAAATGTTTTATTGATAAAAGCTGGTGTGATGAAAGAGATTATTATAAAAAGCTTTTGGAAGACTGGGAAAGGAAAAAACCTTATAAACCTTATGAGCCCAAGAAACCAGATTTTGAGCATGTTTTAAATAAACAGCAAAACTTGTGTGATAAGGACTGTAATTGTCAAAATCAGTACGAGATATGTTTTCAAGAATGTGGAGGAAAGTTAGAAATAAAAAGAATATGTGTGGAAAATTGCCAGTGATTTAACTCATACAAAATAAATGAATCTTACTAAATAGTGTTATTAAAAACTCTGGAGGAAATTGATGCCTGTTATCAGTAAAGATGAGGATATTAAAAAAATACTAAAAGAAAGTAAAACGGTAGCCGTTGTAGGTATATCTCCGAAACCTGAAAAACCTTCTTATTTTGTTTCCGAAGTTGTAAAAAGATACGGTTTTAAAATGTACTTTATAAACCCTGTATATGCTGGAAAAGAGATTTTAGGTGAAAAAGTTCTTTCCTCATTTGAAGAAATTCCCGAAGATATAGATATCGTTGATGTGTTTAGAAATCCTAAAGCCATACCAGAAATAGCGGAAGCTGCAAAGAAAAAAGGTTTTAAAACATTCTGGTTTCAACCGGGAACCTTAAATAAAGAAGTTGCGGATATTCTTGATAAAGAAGGTTATAATGTTATAACTGATAAATGTATGAAAGTGGAGTGTATGAGACTTCTGGAGGATTAAAATGGTTAAGTTTGTGAAATTTTTCGGTATAACATTCTTTTTTGTACTTGTTTTGCTGGTAGGTTCATTATACCTGAGCATCTTAAATCAGGAAAATCTTGTAAGACCTGCAGCTGTGGCTTTTTATACTATTGTTTTCTTTGGTTATGGTTTAACACTCATATATGTTCTGAAAAAAGAAAAAGAGATTGAGGTTCAGCAGGCAAAAATGGAGTTAGAACTTGCAAAACAGGAAGCAGAAAAGCATAAAACTGAGCTTGAAAAATTGAAAAAAGAGTTTGAAGAGTATAAAAAATGGGTTGAAGAGCAGTTAAAAAATGCATAAAGGAGATAATATGAGTATAGATAGAGAAAAACTGAAAAAATCTGTCAGACTTTTCCTTGAGGCTATCGGAGAAGACCCTGATAGAGAAGGGTTAAAAGAAACACCTGACAGAATTGTTCGCCTGTGGGAAGAGTTTAAATCCCATGAAAAATTTAATATGACTGTTTTTGAGGATATAGGTGAGTATGATGAGATGGTTGTTGTAAAGGATATACAGTTTTACTCTCTGTGTGAACATCACCTTCTACCATTTTTTGGAAAAGCCCATATAGCATATATACCAGACAAAAAGGTATGCGGTCTTTCAAAACTTGTTAGAGTTGTTAATAAGTTTGCTTACAGACCTCAGGTTCAGGAAAGACTTACAGCAGAAATTGCTGAGTTTTTAGAAAAAGAACT
>CAYTOE010000226.1:0-1951 GCA_964439255.1 uncultured Aquificales bacterium | reverse complement strand
TTAATTTTCCTTCCAAAAACTGCTGATATGCAGATAGGTCAAGGAGTCCATGTCCACTGAGATTAAAAAGTATCACCTTCTGTTCTCCTGTTTCTCTACATTTTAAAGCTTCATCTATAGCTACTTTTACAGCATGGGCTGATTCAGGAGCCGGGACTATACCTTCTGTTCTTGCAAAATCAACAGCTGCTTTAAAAATCTCAGTCTGTGGAACAGCAACAGCATCTATGAATCCCTCTTCTTTCAGTTTTGATATTATAGGTGACATTCCATGGTATCTGAGACCACCTGCATGTATTGAAGGAGGGATAAAATCATGACCTAACGTGTGCATCTTTAAAAGAGGAGTCATTCCAGCAACATCACCAAAATCATATTCATATTTACCCTGTGTAAGGGTAGGGCATGAAGCAGGTTCAACAGCTATAAATTTTGTACAGCTATCTCCATTAAATGTTTCTATCAAGAAAGGTAAAGCCAATCCACCAAAATTACTTCCACCGCCAGCACTTGCAATAACCACATCTGGATAGTGTTTCACTTTTGCAAGCTGTTTTTTAGCTTCAAGTCCTATAACCGTCTGGTGGAGTAAAACATGGTTTAAAACGCTTCCTAAAGAGTAATGGGTATCTTCTCTACTTAAAGCCTCTTCTATAGCTTCACTTATAGCTATCCCTAAACTTCCTGGGTTGTCAGGGTCTTCTTCCAGTATTTTTTTACCTACATTTGTGTATGGACTTGGACTTGGAACAACCTTTCCGCCCCATGTTTCCATCAAAACCCTTCTATAAGGTTTTTGCTGATAACTGACTTTTACCATATAAACCATTATTTCCAAACCAAAGTACTGCCCAGCAAAAGAGAGAGAGCTTCCCCACTGTCCAGCTCCTGTTTCTGTTGTAAGTCTTTTAATCCCTTCTCTTGCATTGTAATATGCCTGCGCAACAGCTGTATTGGGTTTATGGCTACCAGGAGGACTTATACCTTCGTATTTGTAAAAAATCTTTGCCGGTGTATCTAAATACTCTTCAAGATTTGTTGCTCTTATAAGAGGCGTCGGTCTCCATAAAGAATAAACATCCAGAACTTCAGGGGGAATATCTATCCATCTTTCTGTGGACATCTCCTGTTCAATTAGAGCTTCTGGAAAAAGAGCTTTTAGTTTTTCTGGATTCATTGGTTCTTTTGTTTCAGGGTCAAGAGGTGGTTCAAGAGGTGATGGTAAATCAGCTAAAACGTTGTACCACTGCTTTGGAATTTCATGGTCTTCTAATAAAATCTTTTTCATGTTAAAAACCTCCTGAAAGCTTTTCAATTCTATATTATCATTAATTTCTATTGATTAGATTTAAAAAGTTGATATTATTTTGTAAAAAAAGCTGGAGTGGAAAATGAAAATCTTAATGATTGATAACTACGATTCTTTCACGTACAACATTGTTCAGTATTTTTTTGAACTTGGGGCTGATGTTAATGTAAAAAGAAATGATGAGATAACTATTGAGGAAATAAAAAATATGGATGATATAGAGGCTATAGTTATATCTCCTGGTCCATGCACTCCAAAAGAAGCTGGAATATCTGTAGATGTCATAAAAACATTTAAAGGAATTTATCCTATATTTGGTGTATGTCTTGGGCATCAATCTATAGGTGCAGCTTTTGGAGCGAAAATAGTTAAAGCTAAGTGCCTCATGCATGGAAAAACATCAATGATTTATCATAATGGTAAAGGTCTATTTAAAGATATTCCAAATCCATTTGAGGCTGTTAGATATCACTCTCTCGTTATTGATAAATCAACACTTTTAGAAGATATAGAAATTACAGCATGGACAAAAGAAGATGACGAGATAATGGGAATAGAACATAAAAAATACCCTATCTGGGGAGTTCAATTCCATCCAGAATCTATATTAACTGAACATGGAAAAACATTACTGAGAAACTT
>CAYTOE010000225.1:0-1957 GCA_964439255.1 uncultured Aquificales bacterium | reverse complement strand
TTGTTTTCAAATCTGCTTTATCTTCTATTAAAGCCTGAAAAATAGGTCTCCAGTTTACAGTTTTTTCTATCTCAAAAGGATAAAAATCCTTTACCGACCAGTCGTAAAAATTTTCCATTATCATTCCAGACTGTCCCTCATAAGACAGAACTTGACGGATATTCAAAATAGAAGCAACAGCATCAAAAAGCCTTCCAACAGATGAAGAAAGGGGAGAGTTTAATCCTTTTTTCCAAGTTTTGTATAAAAGCTCTATCTCTTTTTCTTTAAATGCCTGTTTTGTATAAGTATCAGGTAAGTTTTTTCCGAAAATCTCAAAAAGAATTGATAAAGCCACTCTTCTTGGCTCTTTTACTGCCTTTTCTCCACCAATTAGTTTAAAATAATCAAAATGTAAAGCTCTCTTATATCCTTTATAGTCAGCAATTAGAAACTCCCCGCCCCACAGATTGCCATCTTCTCCGTATCCTGTCCCATCCCAACAAACTGCAAAAATTGGCTCGTTTTTTATCTGATTTTCAGCCATTAAAGAAAGTGCATGGGTGTAATGGTGCTGTAGTTGAATAAGTGGAATATTATTTTTCTCTGAAAACTCCTTTGCCCACTGTGTGGAATAATAACGGGGATGTAAATCTGAAATCACAACTTCAGGCTTAAAATCATAAAACTGAAAAAATGAATAAATAATTTCTTCAAAATTTTTGCAGGCGTCTACAGTTTCAAGGTCTCCAATATGTTGACTTAAAAAGGCTTTATCGTCAAAACCAATTGCAATAGTGTTTTTTTGATGTCCTCCAACTGCAAGAACTTTTTTATCAAGCTTAAAAGGAAGTTTAACAGGAAGTGGTGCATATCCACGGGAACGGCGGATAAAAGATATTTTTTTATCAATTATTCTAACTACACTATCATCAACTCTGTTTTTTATATCTCTATTATGGGTAAGGATGTAATCTGTAAAAATTGAGAGTTTTTCAAATGCTTCTTCGTTGTCCTTTACAATTGGTTCATCAGAAAGATTGGCAGAAGTCATAACAAGTGGTTTTTCGTAGTCTCCTAAAAGTAAATAATGAAGTGGTGAATATGGCAGAAAAACGCCTATTCTATCTAAATATGGTGCTACTTCTTCGCTTAAATCTGTATCAGGTTTAGATTTTACAATGACCACAGGTCTTTCTGGAGAAAGTATTATCGCCTCTTCAAAATCGGTTATGTCTGCATACTGTTTTACCTGCTCAATATCTTTAAACATTACAGCAAAAGGCTTTTCTCCTCTTCTTTTTCTTTCTCTCAAAGTTTTTATAGCTTTTTCATTTGTAGCATCACAGACAAGATGAAATCCACCAACTCCCTTTATTGCTAAAATTTTCCCTTCTTTTAAAAGGGTTATAGTATCTTTTAGAGCTTCCTCCCTTTCTGAAACTAATCTTCTGTCTGATGTGTAAAGACTGATATGTGGTCCACAAACAGGACAGGCATTCGGTTGTGCGTGAAATCTTCTGTCTTTTGGGTCGTTGTATTCCCTTTCACAATCGGGACACATTTTAAACTTTTTCATTGTTGTGTTTGGTCTGTCATAAGGAAGTTTCTCAATAATTGTAAAACGGGGTCCACAGTTCGTACAGTTTATAAACGGATACCTGTATCTTCTGTTATTAGGGTCTGTAAGCTCTTTAAAACATTCTTCACAGGTTGATATATCAGGAAGAATAAAAACTTCTTTTTTCCCTTTGCTCTCAGATTTTCTGATTTCAAAATCTTTGTATCCTTTTAAAGGTAGCTGTTCTATCTCCTGTGAAAAAATATGTGCAAGGGGTGGTTTTTCTGTCTGAAGGGAAATGAGAAACTGATTTATATCTTTTTCATCCCCTTCAATCTCAATAATAACTCCGTGGGTATCATTTATCACATAACCATTTAAACCATACCTTTTCGCAAGATTATAAACAAAAGGTCT
>CAYTOE010000224.1:0-1958 GCA_964439255.1 uncultured Aquificales bacterium | reverse complement strand
CTATCAGAGTATGCGGAACTGTTTTTATCTATTAGAGAAGAAAAAAATTTAAAATCTTTCATATTTTTTCTATAAAAGGAAAGCCTCATATAACCCCTTGCTATACTGTTAGCTAAGCTACTATAACCAAGCTTTTTCAACTCCTTTATATAATCAGCTTTTTCTTCCTTTTTGTAAGCATAACTTATCTTATATGGAAGAATTTTGGGATAGTACTTTGAATCTTTATCTATCTTTCCCAGTAGTTTTTTTACAGTTTTTTTCTTTCCAAGTCTTGAGAGAATCTTTATCTGGTAGTAAATCTTTTTATCATTATCATCAGTATAAAAAAGGAAATAAGAAGCCCTTTTTACCATTCTCTTTTTTAAAAGGTTATCTATAACTCTGTATACTTCTTCATCTACAAGAATAGGAAGGATTTTTCTTGCTGTTTCATAACCGTAGAATCTATCATCAGGGTACAAAAGAGCAAGCTCCCTCTTTATTTTTTCTGCTTCTTCAAAATAACCGTTTTTTTCTAAAATTGAAGCCTTCAGATAAAGGAAAAAAGGAATATCTCTTTTATCAATAGCTTTTAAATCAACTTTCTGTATATAAAAAAGGGATTTTTTAGGGTTTATTTTTAGATACTTTTTTGCTAAGAAAAGATAACTGTAGTGGGTTATGGCAAAATCTTCATAATCGGACAACTCTTTTTCAATATCTGAACTATCCATATCAAGAATAGCTCTGCTCTGTAAAATGTAGTACAGGGCATATGGATAAAGGAGCTCTTTTCTGTCTATTTTTTCAAAACATCTTTCACTTTTTAAGAATCTTTCTTTTTCAAAAAGCAAAATACAGTCTTTAAATGCAAAAGAAGGTTTTAAAAAAAGCAAAAGCAAAACAACTAACAGTATTTTCATCTTCCCACTTAACAGTTTTTTAGAAAAAAACTTTTCGTATTTTTCTAACTTTCTTTTAATTTAAAGTTTATATCAAACTTTGTCCCTTTTTTATATTCACTGCTCATATTTATAAAACCGTTATGGCTGTAAATAATTTTGTAAACCATAGGAAGACCAAGGCCTGTACCTTTCTGTTTTGTTGTAAAGAAAGGCTTAAATATCTTTTCTTTATATTCTTCTTTTATACCGATACCATTATCCTCTATTGAAAGCCTGACAATATTTTCATTTTTTGACTTTATATATCTTGTCTGTATTTTAAGGTATCTATCTTTTCCTCCCTTTTCCTTTAATGCATCTAAAGAGTTAAGGACAAGGTTAAAAACGACCTGTCTTATAAGGTTCTTGTCAAACTCAAAAACAGGTAAGTTTTCATCTAAATCGTATATTATTTTTATGTTTTCATCTTCAAAATCTTCTTTTAACAGCTCAACAGAATGCTTAACCTCTTTGTTTAAATCTCCTTTTTCAAATTTTGGTTCTATGAGTTTTGAAAAATTCAAAAATGATATGGTAAGTTCATTTAATCTATTAACTTCATTTTTTATTATGTCTGAAAACTCCTTGACAAGCTCATTTTCTATGTTGTGTTTCAGGTAGTTTGCCGCATTTCCTATAGCATACAGGGCATTTTTCACCTCATGGGCTATTTTTGCACTCATTTCACCCATCGTTGCCATACAGTTTAATGTTTCCCTTTCTCTGTGGGCTTCTTCAAGTTTGTTTAAGTAATCTTTTAATGAAGATACCATCATGTAAAAACTCAGTGTAAGCTGCTGGATTTCATCTCCTGAATGTTTTTTAAATGTTTCACATGTAGAACAGGTGTTTAAAGCCTGATTACCTATTTCCTGAAGAATCTCTTTACCATCTTTTGAAAGGAGCCAGCATCTCTCTGAAATTCCTTTATGGCATATATTTTTTTTGGTTTTTACTGTTTTTATATCTATAAGCTCGTCCATATTACTTGATGTTAGATGCAGTATTTTTTCCTTTAAATTCCTGAGGGGC
>CAYTOE010000223.1:0-1981 GCA_964439255.1 uncultured Aquificales bacterium | reverse complement strand
AAATAAATTCCTATTACTCCATCATTCCATAGGTTGTTTTCTGCTATAACAGAGTAGATAGCCCCTTCGTAATCTTTAAAGGTTATTTTTTCTTTGTAAGGGATGTCTATCTCTACATCTGTTTCCTCAAGGATTTTTAGCTGGTTAATCTCGTCAACAAAATCTTTTAACTGATTTAATATCCTTTCCTTTCTGTCTATTAAGTACTCTCCCCCTATGTCTAAAGTGGCATAATCTCCTGCTATAGATAGATTTCCTGTAGATTTAGATTTGATAATATTAGGAATGACGCCTTTTTCCCCATCTTTTATAAGCAGATATTTATCTATAACGAGAACTTCCATATCTTTTTGTGGATTTATCACTGGAAGGTCTGCGTTAAGCTCAAAATCTGTTATATTTTCCTTAGCCTCATCAATAAAAATATAATCTATACCTTCATTTTGAAGATGGAATGAAAGTAAAAGAAGTATTGGGTCATCAGGAAGTTTTGCCTTTATAAAGTTTAGATTTTTTGATACTAAATCTTTTTCTTTAAATTTTTGTGAAGGTTTAACAATTAATACAGGCTTTTCCTGTGAAGCTAAAGCTTTAAGCTCTAAATCAGATATAACAAGGTACTCTTTTAGTTTTGAAAAGTTTGTAAATAGGACAGTTATAGGTTTTCTTCCATTGCCTAGTTTTTTTATATTTTCCTCTGTGATTAATCCGACAACTTTTTCACCGTTTCCTGTGTAAACTTTAAGAATATTACCTTTTTTTATAATACCTGCCGCTGTATTAAAAGCTCCGATAGTTTTTTCACTGTCAAATCCGTATCTTTCATTTTCTCCTTTCTTTAGATAAACAGGAGTTAAACATTTATGACAGGATGTTAATGGATATTTGTATCTAAAGCTATTTTTATCTTCATACTCTTTCTGGCATTCCTCACACATCTGAAAAAATTTAAAAACTGTGTTTTCCCTTTCAAATGGATAATCGTATAAATATGAGTACTGATTACCACAGTAATTACAGGATATAAACGGAAAGTAAAATCTTCTATTTTTTTCGTCTAAAAGCTCCTTTGAACAGTTAGGGCATAAGGAGAGATTTTGGGGAATAATATTTATATCTCCTTTTATTTTGAAACCTTCTTCCAAAAATTCTGGAAGCTCGTAAACAACTTCCGTTGATGCGTCTCCCATAAATATAGAGTATGGAAGTAGTTTTCCTAATTGGTCTGCAAACTGTTGGATATTCTGTATATGAGAAGAGGCTATTATAAAAATCTTATCTCCTTTTCTTTCAATATAGCCGTTAATTTTATGATTGTCTGCAATCTGTTTTATAAGCTCAAATATATTTTCATTTCCTCTGAAAAAATCAAAAGAAATTCTTAAAATAAGCTGGTTTTCTGTCATCACTGGCTAATCCTCTTGTTTGAGAGTTCTCCGTTGTAAGAACCAAAGTTTTTTATTACCACCTCTCTAAGAGAGAGATTTTTTTTTTTTTTATAAGAAACTCCTATTTTTTCAAGCTCTTTTAAAACCTGTGAAACAACTGTTTTAAATGGTATATCTTCCAATGTTTCTGTAAGACCTATCTCTGATTTGTTTATATCTTCAGGGACAACTCCTAAAACAACAACATCTGCCATTTTTCCTGTTAATGGTGTAAGCTCTATCATTTGCAAAACTTCCACCTCATGGGCTGTCTGGTGATAAGACGCTAAACCTGAAAGCTGCTGAGGTGTAAGTCTGTAGACGCTCCCAGCTTTATCTTTAACAGATATTGTATCTATAAGAATTATATGGTCATACTCATGTAGATAACTCATTAAACCAAATCCTAAAGTTCCTGCATCTATTAAATCAATCTCTGGATTAAAACTGTAATTTTCCTCCAGATATTTAACAACAAAAACTCCTATTCCTTCATCTTTAAAAAGGATATTTCCAACACCAACAACACCTATTTTTTTCATTTTTATTCCTTT
>CAYTOE010000222.1:0-2012 GCA_964439255.1 uncultured Aquificales bacterium | reverse complement strand
AACCATCTAAACAAAAATCAGGTGCCTTCATTCCTTCTTCTAACATAAAAAACCTCCTTCTTTTTTTCTAATTTTAGTTTTTAAAACTGGAAAAAATCTATGATTTTTCCAATATAGAGAAGGCTTTTCCAATAACCTCCTCAGGTGTTATATTTTTTAAACATCTTGTATCCCCATATCTACAGCTTTTCTTCCCATGCAAATCACAGGGCTGACATGGTAAATTTTTAAAAATGAAATCTCCTTCATCTTTCAAAGGGTGAAAACCAAAGTCTGGATGTGTTGCTCCGTAAATCATCAAAACAGGGGTTGAAACAGCCCTTGACATGTGGGCTACAGCAGAATCGTTGCTTATTGTTAAATCTGCATAGGATAAAACAGATAGACTTTCCCTTATAGAAAGTTCTCCTCTTAAATCTATAACCTTATCTGGATATATATTTTTATCTGTTTTTAAATCTTCTTTTGAACCTAAAAGAACAACATTAAAACCTTTTTGTATTAAAATTTCGGAAACTTTGTTAAAAAAGGGATACATCTTATTTTTATATCTTGCCCCTGTACCTAAGGCTATAAAATTTTCAGGAATATAGCTTTTAATGTATTTTTTTTCTTCATCTTTAAGGATGATTTTTGGTTTCTCAGTTTTACTTATATAGATACCTAACTCTTTTAATGTTTCCTGATATGCGTTTAAAACATTAAAATCAGATAAGTTGATAAACTTTTTAAAAAAACGATTTGTTAACATCCTCCTTTTAAAAGACCTTTTGTTATAAACAATAAAAGGTCTTTCTGAGAAAAAGGAAAGCAATTTTGTTCTGAAATTTGCATGTAAATCTATGATAAAATCGTAGTGGTTCAAATTTTTAGCTAAATCTTTTATCTGCTTTACGCTTTTTAAATCTTTTTTGTCTAAAGCAATGACTCTATTTAATCTGTAGTCATTAATAAAAAGCTGGTCAAAAGGTTTGAATGTTAAAAAATCCACCTTGTATTTCTTTCTATAGAGAGGTTCTATAACAGATGTTGCAAGAATCACATCACCTAAAGATGAAAATCTAATGACAAGAGCTTTTTTCAAAGTTACCTCTAAAGCATATCTTTCAACATCTCTATTTCTCTTGAAAATTCTTCAACCATAGATTCATGGTTGAATTTTTTTGCCTGCTCTATACCTTTTTCATAAGCTTCTATGGCTTTTTCTATATTACCGATATTCAGATAACACTGGGCTAAAAGTCTGTAAGCAGCACCTTCATCTTCATGAAGGGAAAGATATCTATCTAAATATACAAGGGCTTCATCGTATCTTTTTGCCTTAAAAAGCTCTGATGCAAGACCATAAAGACCAAGGGGATTGTTCGGGTTTTTCTCAAGAGCCTTTCTCAGTTCATCTATTCTACTATTTTGCAATTTGAATCTCCTTTTTTCTTTTTATTATAGTCCAAAATATCTTATTTCAATATATCTTATTTCAATCATAGACAATAAAAATATATTTTTTATATTTAGTTATACAAACTATATTTTTTTAAGGAGGTGATAAAAATGTTTTTGAAGGCCGTTTTTATTTTTCTATTTGTTATGTTCTCTTTTGGCTCTTCTACAGCATACGAAGATTTTGTTCAATATGAAAAAGGGTATTATTTTGTTGTTATAAAAAAAGGTTCATTTAATGCGGTAAACTCTAAACTAAAAGAGGAAATACAAAACCACGGATGGGATATTATACATACAATTAATGTTGACAAGACAGCAAAAATAAAAACTCCTTATAAAACACACCTTTTATGTAAAGCTGATTACCTAAAAAAAGGTGTAAATATTTTTGAACCGATTGGTGTTATCATTCCATGTAAGATGGCTGTCTATGTAGAAGGAAATAAAATAAAAATACTTGTTGAAGATGTGATGGAGCTTGGAAAAATTTATGCTCCAAATAATAAAAAATTCAACAGCTTTTTATTGAAAGTAAAAGATGAGATGATAGATATTCTGAACAGAACAGC
>CAYTOE010000221.1:0-2084 GCA_964439255.1 uncultured Aquificales bacterium | reverse complement strand
TTTAGAGCCTGTGTTGGAAATGAGGAAATAGAGATAGTTGGAATTAATGATTTAACAGATGCACAGACACTTGCACACCTTTTAAAATATGATTCAGTTCACGGAAAATTTAAAGGAACTGTAGAAGCAAAAGGAAATTCTATAGTTGTTGATGGTAAAGAGATAGAAGTTACAGCTATAAAAGACCCTGCCCAACTTCCGTGGAAAGACCTTGGGGTTGATGTTGTTATAGAATCAACAGGTGTTTTTAGAGACAGAGAAGGAGCAGGAAAACACCTTGAAGCTGGAGCTAAAAAAGTCATCATTTCTGCTCCAGGGAAAAATCCAGATTTAACTGTGGTTTTAGGAGTTAATGAAGATAAATACAACCCTGAAGAGCACCATATTATTTCTAACGCTTCCTGTACAACAAACTGTCTTGCTCCTATAGCTAAAGTTTTAGAAAATGAATTTGGAATTGTAAAAGGATACATGGTAACTGTTCATGCTTATACAAATGACCAGAGAATACTTGACCTACCTCACAAAGACTTGAGAAGGGCAAGAGCTGCTGCAACAAATATTATCCCTACTACAACAGGTGCTGCTAAAGCTGTTGGAGAGGTAATGCCTGAACTAAAAGGAAAGTTAGACGGAACAGCGAGAAGAGTACCTGTAGCTGATGGTTCACTTGTTGATTTAACTGTAATTGTTGAAAAGGAAACAACAGAAGAAGAAATAAATGCTAAAATGAAGGAATATGCGGAAGGCTCCATGAAAGGAATACTTGAGTACTGTGAAGACCCTATTGTTTCTCAGGATATAGTTGGAAATCCCCACTCTTCTATTTTTGATGCATTATCAACAAAAGTTATAGAAGGAAATTTTGTTCATGTTTCATCCTGGTATGACAATGAATGGGGATATTCAAACAGACTAAAAGACCTTGTACTCTTTATAGCAGAGAAGGGTTTATAATCAGGAGGATAAAATGGCTATAAAACTTTTTCCAGTAGCTGAGAAATTCAGTGATGAAAAACCTTATTCAGAAGTTCTGATAGAAACGCCTGAGTTTGCTATTTTCCATGTTTATGTCAAAAAGGGGCAAAAGGTAGAACTCCACGAATCAAACGCATATATGATTATCACTGTTATTCAGGGAAAGGGAAAATTTTTTGTTGATAATTATGAAAATTATGAACATTTATCTGAAGATGAAACTATCGTTTATGAAAAACATCAACTGCACGGATACGAAGCTGAAGAAGATATGATTGTGCAGACTGTTGCTGTTCCAAATCCTCTATTACACCAGTTTGATGAAGATTAAAGGGGATTTCCCCCCTTTTTTAAGAATTTTTAAAATGGAAATTTGTGGACTTAATTTTCCAAAAGCAAGTTTTGATAGACATTTAATCAAAAGAATAAAGTATGGACATATATCTTCCAGGGAAGATTACATAAAAAAATTAAAAGACACATTGAGAAATGCAGGTAAATTCTACCTATTGAGAGAACTGGCAGATTGTAAAGAAAAACTAATATTTTTTAATTCTAAGGATAATTGGACAGTTCTTGTGTTGTTTAAGGAAAAAAGGATCTTAACTTGTTTCTTGTTAGATGAAGCAATAGATATCATTTCTTATTACAAAAATAAAGATTATGACTTATATTTAAGAAAAGATTGTGTAAAAGGTAGCTTAAGAGAGGTAAATAAAAATGAAAACTCTAAATATTCAAGATTTGTTAAAAAGGTACAAAATAGATGTCGAACTTCTTAATTTAGAAGATACATTTGATCTTGAAAATATGGCATATAAAAGGAAATATATTTTAGAAAGATTTGATACGTTAACGGAAGAAGAAAAAAATGAATTTTTTAGGGTAGATGAAAAATTCCAAAAACATATTCCTGAAATAAAAAAACTGTACCCAAAACTTTATGAACTTGTAATAGAACCTACAGACAAAAAACTAAAAAAATTAAACACGGATGATAATTATTATACTTTCTATATTTCAAGAAAATCTAAATTAAAAAAATAGAAGAACAAACTATTATTTACCTCATATAGTTCAGTAAGCTGAGTTCTTTATTCTGGGCT
>CAYTOE010000220.1:0-2095 GCA_964439255.1 uncultured Aquificales bacterium | reverse complement strand
AAACAAAAATTTTCTAAAAAAACTTTACCATTTTATATAGCTGGAAAGGTTTTTAATAAAGATGCATATAATGTTTTAGCAAAAACCTTATGTAAAAATAACAAACTTTTTCTAAAATGGAGGAATATGTGAGCATAAAAAGGAAAAAGGTTCTTATCATAGCTGAAGCTGGTGTTAACCATAACGGAAGTTTAAATTTAGCAAAAAAGTTGATAGATGTTGCTGTGGAAGCTGGAGCTGATGCTGTAAAATTTCAGACATTTAAAGCAGAAGAAGTTATTAGTGAAGTTGCTCCTATGGCTGAATACCAGAAAAAGAATGTAGGCAAAGAAAGATCTCAAATAGAAATGGTAAAAGAGCTTGAGCTTTCTTTTGATGATTTTAAAGAATTAAAGGATTACTGCGATGAAAAAGGAATTATGTTCTTATCCACTCCATTTGATATAGAAAGTGCAAGGTTTTTAAAGGAATTAGGTCTTGAAATTTTTAAAATACCTTCAGGTGAAATAACTAACTATTTGCTACTTAGGGAAATAGGAAGCTACGGGAAAAAGGTAATTCTTTCTACCGGTATGGCAGATTTAGGAGAAATAGAAGATGCTTTAGATGTTTTAATAGAAAGTGGAACAAAAAGAGAAAATATTACGGTCTTACACTGCAATACAGAATATCCAACGCCAATTGAGGATGTAAATCTTAAAGCTATGCTTACAATAAAAGAAGCTTTTAAAGTAGATGTTGGATATTCAGACCATACGCTTGGGATAGAAGTTCCAATTGCTGCTGTAGCTCTTGGAGCAACCGTTATTGAAAAACATTTTACACTTGATAAAAATTTACCAGGACCAGACCACAAAGCAAGTTTAGAACCACAAGAATTAAAATCTATGATAAAGGCTATAAGAAATATAGAAAAAGCGTTTGGAGATGGAATAAAAAAACCATCAAAAAGTGAGATAAAAAATATTCATATAGCAAGAAAATACATTGTTGCAAAAAGAGATATAAAAAAAGGGGAAACCTTTTCAGAAGAAAATCTTACAGTTAAAAGAACAGGAAAAGAAGGCATATCTCCTATGAGATGGAAGGAAATAGTGGGAATGAAAGCTCCAAGAGATTTTAAAAAGGATGAAATGATAGAGGTTTACTGTGAATAAAAGAAAGATTTGTGTTTTTACAGGAACAAGAGCAGAATACGGACTTTTAAAACCTTTAATGGAAGAAATTAAAAAAGATAAGGATTTAGAGCTTCAAATAATAGCCTCAGGTATGCATTTATCTCCAGAGTTTGGGCAAACCTATAAAGAAATAGAAAAAGATGGATTTAAGATAGATGAAAAAGTTGAAATGCTTTTATCGTCAGATACTGATGTTGGAGTTTCTAAATCCATAGGTCTTGGTATTATAGGATACACAGATGCATTGCTAAGATTAAAGCCAGATATAGCTGTTGTATTAGGAGATAGATTTGAAGCATTAGCTTTTGCTGTCGCATCTTTTACTTTAAAAATACCTATAGCCCATTTATATGGGGGGGAAATTACAGAAGGAGCATTAGATGAAGGGTATAGACATGCTATAACAAAGCTTTCTTATCTTCATTTTACCTCTACAAAAGAATATAAGAAAAGAGTTGTTCAGCTTGGAGAAAGTCCAGATAGAGTTTTTAATGTAGGAGCATTAGGCATAGATAATATTAAAAAGCTCAATTTATTATCAAAAGAAGAAGCTGAAAAGAGAATAGGGAAAAACTTCAAAAAAAGAAATCTTCTTATAACTTTTCATCCTGTAACTTTAGAGTACGGAAATTCCGTTAATCAATTTGAAGAACTACTTAAAGCTCTTGATGAATTAGAAGATACATTACTTATTTTTACAAAAGCCAATGCCGATGTAGAAGGAAGACAAATAAACAAACTTCTTGATAAATACGTGTCCGAAAATCCTGATAAATCTGTTGCATTCACAAATATGGGACAGTTGCTTTACCTATCAACTATGAAATATGTAGATGCTGTCGTAGGTAATTCATCAAGTGGAATTATAGAAGCTCCAAGTTTTAAAATAGGGACAATCAATATAGGTGATAGACAAA
>CAYTOE010000219.1:0-2116 GCA_964439255.1 uncultured Aquificales bacterium | reverse complement strand
AAGAAGATTTTCCTGTTTTCTTAGAATTCATAAAAGAGATATCTGCAGCCATCTTTGGAAAGAAAAAATAACTCAATTGCCCGATAATATTAAAAGCGTTAGTTTTTATTAAATAAATCAAAGTAAGAGGTTGTAAACGGTGAAAAAGTACCTATTTCCTTTTTTGTTCGTTAGTACAACTGTTTTTGCTTATGTTTGCACCTTAAATGTTTCAAATGATGGAACTGGAACTGACTGTTCACCAGAAAATCCTTGTTCAATCCAGACAGCCCTTGACATAGCAAAAAGTAACGGTAAGGACGATGTTATATGTCTAAAAGCAGGAGATTACAATATATCAACACCTTTGAGATACGATAATGACACCTCTACAGATATTCCGGAGAATAAAAAACTTGTTATAATTGGAGAAACTGATACAGATGGAAATCCATCCTCTAATCTGATTGCTACAGGAGATAGTCTTCTCACCATAGATTTGTGTGATAACGATGGTTCAACGTGTAGAACATTCAGACCCAATGCTGATATTCATTTAGAAAATATCTCTTTTACCACTTCTTCATCCTCTAAGGGGATTTTTGTATGGTTAAGTGGATCTAATTTTTCAATGAAAAATGTACGTTTAATAGGATTTAGAAATGATAATGATGGAGGTGGAATTTTTATATTTTCAGACTCTTCTACAGATATAGATATAGAAAAATGTAGATTAAATGCAAATTATGCTTCATCAGGTGGTGGTTTCTTTATAGATATACCAGCAGGAAATATAAATATAAAAAACAGTGTAATTGATGAAAATGAAGCTTTCAGTGAGTCTGGAGGTGGTGGAGTCGTGAAGATAGGAAATGGAGATATAAATGTTGTTAATACAATATTCAGATATAACAGAAGCTCATCAGGAGAGTGTGCTGGGGTACTTTTAGAAAACAGTTCAGGAAACATTAACATTATAAATGACACTGTATTTGGTAATAGAGCCTCAGGTAATCATGGAGGTTTATGTGTATTAGCAAAAGGAAATACTGTTTTAACAAATGTTTACAACACTGTATTCTGGAGCAATGAAACCTCTTCTGTAGTTGAAGACCTGTTTATAGATTCTGACAATGACGGTGATAATACAGGCGCACCAGTAAATATCTTTTTCAACAGCTTTTCCTGTTCTGTGAATACAATTCCAACAACATGCTTAAAGTTAACAGATACAGACCAGCTTTATACAGATTTTTCTGTCTCTAATAAATCAGGAGATCCAGGTTTAACGGCAGATGGTCATCTTTCATCATCCTCATCCTGTATAGACTCTGGAAATGCATCAATTCTACCTATAACTTTACCTGGTATTGATATTGATGGAAATAAACGCATTCAGGGATTGAAGATAGATATAGGTGCAGATGAGTATGGTACTACTCCTCCTCCATTACACAGTTTGGAAATTGTTGTTTCAGGTGGTGGTAAAGTTAGAAGCACTCCTTCTGGAATAGACTGTGGTTCTGTTTGTGAAAAATCTTTTAATCATGGCGTTTCTATTTCTCTTATTGCACAGGATGTTGGAACGAGAATTTTTGATAGATGGGGTGGTGATTGTAGTGATTGCACAGGTAGAATCTGCACATTTATATTAAACAGAGATAAAATCTGTTTTGCCTACTTTACAGAGCTTGGAAGTGGTGGTGGAGGAGGTGGTGGTGGCGGTGGTAGTAGCGGTTGTTGTAGTTTTTATGGAAACCTGTCCTTTAGTAGCTCATCAGGAAATTTAATTTTTATGTTAATGATTCCAATAGTAGTATTTCTGAGAAGATTTTTTTAAAGGGGAGAAAGCTCCCCTTTAAACTAACTCTGTTTAGCTTTGTACACTTCTATCAGGTCTGTAACAGGTGCATCTAAGACATAAAGATTTTTATATCCCATTGCTTCTAAATATCCCATAACTCTGTTTGCAAACTTCTGTAAGTTGCATGCAAGTACAATTGGAGTTGATTTATCTTCTGGTATTCTTCCATCTTCAAACTGCTCTACAAACTCTGTTACAGGAACAAAATACGCACTTGGAACATTTGCTTCTTCTGCATTTTCACCTTCTACTTTTGCAGGAGGTCTAACATCA
>CAYTOE010000218.1:0-2137 GCA_964439255.1 uncultured Aquificales bacterium | reverse complement strand
TTGTTGGTGGTTTACCAAGAGTTGAAGAACTCCTTGAAGCAAGAGAACCTAAAAACAGAGCCATCGTATCTGAAATAGATGGCGTTGTTAGAATTTATGAAGATGCAGAGGATATCATTGTATATAACCCAATAACTGGAGAATCAAAAACTTACGATGTTCCAAAAGATTCCCTTGTTATTGTTAAAAACGGTCAACATGTAATGGAAGGACAGAACCTTACAGATGATGGCCTTTTAAAAGCAGGATTTGAAGGAATAGTTAGATTAAAATCAAAAGGATTTAAAGTTATTGTGTTTAACCCTGAAACAGGTCTTCAAAAAGAGTACTCTATAGCAAAAGGTAAATTTATCATTGTTAAAGATGGCGAGCAGGTTAAAGCTGGTGATCCTTTAACAGATGGAACACCAAATCCTCACGACATCTTAAAGATAATGGGACCTGAAGAGCTTGCCAAATTCCTTGTCAAAGAAGTTCAGATGGTTTACAGACTTCAGGGTGTTGAGATTAACGACAAACACTTTGAGGTTATCATCAGACAGATTCTCAGAAAAGTTAAAATTGTTGACCCTGGAGATAGCAGATTCCTTCTAAATGAAATTGTTGATAAGGTAGACCTTGAAGAAGAGATACAAAAAGTTCTTGAAGAAGGGGGAAGACCTCCAAAAGCTGAACCTGTTCTCGTTGGTATTACAAAGGCATCTCTCTCAACAAGAAGCTGGATTTCTGCCGCTTCATTCCAGGAAACAACAAGAGTTCTTGCTGACGCAGCTGTAGAAGGAAAAGAGGATAAACTTGAAGGTCTAAAAGAAAACGTTATTATAGGTAACATTGTTCCTGCTGGTACTGGTATCAGACAGTACGCTCAGGTTGAAGCTGTACTACCAAAAGAAGAGATAGATAAACTCTCAGAGTAGAATATAAGGGCTCCTTTTGGAGCCCTTTTTTATATTAAAAAGGTGGAGTAAGTGGTGAAAAGTATAGAGAAGAAGTTTAAAAACACCAAACCTCTTATATGTTACTTTATGGCTGGTTATCCATCTTTAGACAAAAGCTATGAAACAGCCAAAGCTTTAATAGAAGCTGGGGCAGATATCTTAGAGGTTGGAATTCCTTTTTCAGACCCTGTAGCAGATGGTCCAACTATACAGGTAGCCCATGAAAAAGCTGTAAAAGATGGAATAACCCCCGTAAATGTTTTTGAACTTACAAGAAAAATAAAAAAAGAGTTTCCAGATACACCTCTTATAGCTATGACTTACTACAACCCTATTTTTGTTATGGGGGTTGAAAAGTTTGTAGATATGGCTAAAGAAAGTGGAATCGATGGTTTTATTGTTCCTGATTTACCTCCAGAAGAGGCAGCTGATTTTAAAAAGGTAGCAAATGATAAAGGCCTTGCAACAGTTTTTCTGCTTGCTCCCACCTCACATATAGATAGGATAAAGTTAATAGGAAATATGAGTGATGGTTTTATATACTATGTTTCTCTTACAGGGATAACAGGTGAAAGGGAACAGCTTCCATGGGAAGAGCTTGGAAAAAAAGTTAAAGAAATAAAGAAAACCACAGGAAGATATGTTGCGGTTGGATTTGGGGTTTCAAAAAAAGAACACACACAAAAACTGTCTGAAATAGCTGATGGTGTTATAGTTGGAAGTGCTATTGTAAAGCTTCAAGGAAAAAATGATATTCAGGGCATAAAAAAACTTGTAAAAGAGCTTAAAGAAGGAATGGAAAATATAGAGTAGTTTTGCTTTCTAAATATATATTAAAAATTTTTGTTAAACATTTAATATAAAAAGTTTTATAATGTTTAAAAGTAGATACTTGGAAAAAGAATAAGGAAATCCTTGCAAAATTTGTTTTGAAAATAAAAGTTATATTATAAATAATAGTTATCATTAAGTTTTGCATTTTAAACAGAAAATATATTTTTGCGTGAATTGGCTTTTTATCAGGATTAGCGAGAATATAACAGAAAATATATTTGCATTACTGGAGGTTTGATGCAAATTACCTCCATTAGCGAGGATTAAAAAATTTTTTATATGCCCGCTAAATAGCGAAAACACTTGCCAGAATAAATTTTTTTATTTATCCTAATTAACGGGTTTTGTCTGAACTAAGTGGGATA
>CAYTOE010000217.1:0-2163 GCA_964439255.1 uncultured Aquificales bacterium | reverse complement strand
ATAGAAAGTGAAGGAGGATACAGTCATGGAAATCACATATCTAAGGGTATCTGTAACAGACAAATGTAATCTAAAATGTTTCTACTGCAGACCTGACAATTCAGAATTTGTCCCCCATGATGAAATACTTAGATATGAGGAAATAGCAAAACTCGTTAAAGCAATGACAAAATATGGACTAAAGAAAGTTCGTATCACAGGTGGTGAACCACTTGTAAGACCAGAATTAGATAAGCTTATAAAGATGCTCAGGGAGATTCCCCAGATTCAGGATATATCACTTACAACAAATGCAATAACCCTTGCAAAACATGCAGAAAAACTAAGAAAAGCCGGCTTAGACAGATTAAATATAAGTATAGACAGTCTAAAACCAGAACTGTTTTACAAAATAACAAAGGGAAGACTTGAAGATGTATTAGAAGGAATAAAAGTTTCAAAAAAACTCGGCTTTGACCCTATAAAGGTCAACGCTGTTATTGTTAAAGGATTAAACGAAGATGAAGCCCTTGATTTTGTTGAATTTGGTAAAGAATACGGTGTTGAAGTCAGATTCATAGAAATGATGCCAATAGGTGGTGAGCAGATAAAATGGAGTTCAGAACTTGTTCAACCTTTAAATGAGATAAAAAGGAAAATAGAGGAAAAATACGGGACATTAACACCAGCTATATCTATAGGAAGTGGTGCAGCAAGGGTGTACAAAATAGAAAAGTTAGGGACAAAGGTTGGATTTATCACCCCAATGTCAAACCCATTCTGTGATGGATGTTCAAAATTAAGATTGACAGCTGAAGGTCATATAAAGCTATGTCTCAGAACTGATGATGAAATAGATGTGAAACATGTTTTGAGAAACGGTACAGAAGAAGATTTAGATAGGTTTATTAAAAAGGTTCTCATAGAAAAAGAGCTATCAAATGCAAAAATCCAGAAATCAGGATACGCTTTCTCAGATTGTAGAAGGATAATGACAAGTATTGGCGGTTAAATACTCCTATTTGAAAAAGTCAATTGAACAATATATATTACCTAACTGTTTATAAACAGGTAGTGGGGTCTATATGAAAATAGAAACTGTTATAGATGATGAACTGAACAAATTGTTAGAAGTAAGAACAGAAGATAGATTTACTGTTGAGTCTGTATACTACAGAGGAACAACTCTATGCGTATCTTCCCAGATAGGATGTCCTGTAAGATGTTCTTTCTGTGCTTCAGGAAAAAATGGTCTATTCAGGAATCTATCTTTTGAGGAGATTATAAATCAGTACCTTTTGGCAAAAGAAGATGGTTTAGAAATAAAAAATATAGCTTTTGCAGGCATAGGTGAACCTCTTTTGAACTGGGAAAATGTAAAAAAAGCATTTTTCTTTTTTAAAGAAAAAAATCTAAGATGTTCCTTTTATACTACAGGATTTCCTTTAAAAAACTTCAAAGAACTCCTTGAGTTACCCCATAACGGCGTTAATCTTTCTCTGCACGCCGTTTTTGAAGAAAAAAGAAAAGAGATAATACCATTTGGTCATAGTATCGAAGATATTTTAGGAGTTTTAAAAAAACATTTAGAAACGTTATCAAACAGAAAGAGAAAGCTATACAACATCGCTTATCTTCTTATAAAAGATATAAATGATTCTGAAGAAGAGCTTGAAAGATTGGCCGAAATAGCAAAAGAGCTTAAAATCGGTATTTCCCTTTTAAAATACAACGAAATAGAAGGAATACCTTACAAAACAACTACTGATGAAGATTATGAAAAAGCTTTTCTGTTTTTAAAAGAAAAAGGCATAAAGGTAACCCTTTCCAATAAATACAGGACAAGAAAAATAGGTGGTTGTGGAACATTAATGGTCAACAGATTGAACCCTTGATATTCGCATATTATAATAATATAATTACAGATGCATAATTTTTGTGCATGTTTGTATTTACATTTACAGAAATTTACTATATTTTTTAATTCTGCGTAAACTTTACAAACAAAAGGAGGATTGATGGATTGATAGGATTCGGACCACATTTAATGGTTGATGGTTACGAAGGTAACTACAACACTTTGGCAAGCGTTGAAGCTGTTACAGAGTTCCTTGATATGCTTCCTAAAGAGATAGGAATGACAAAAATAATGCCTCCGTACGTATTTAAGTATGATGGTGGAGA
>CAYTOE010000216.1:0-2181 GCA_964439255.1 uncultured Aquificales bacterium | reverse complement strand
TAATGCAACAATAACTAACATATAAGAAGCCAGAAATTTAAATTCCATAAAACCTTCTTGACACTAACAATAAAATTTCTTACAACTCATTATAGATCAGTAAAGGATATAAGATAAGTATTAATGAAAAAATACTATTTAATCAGTGAATTTGCCGAGTTAACAGGTTTTATTAGATATTACATAGAGAAAGGCATTATAAAACCTTATAGAACAAAAGGGGGACACTACAGATTTGATAAATCTATGGCAAAACAGATATTTCAATATACAGATAAGGGAGAAAAAATAACAGGCAAAAATGTAATATATGCAAGAGTATCTACACAAAAACAAAAAGACTATTTGGATAACCAAGTTCAAATCTGTAAAGAATTTGCAATAAAAAACGGCTATCAAATAGATGAAGTTATTACAGATGTAGCAGGTTCTTTTAATTTCAGCAGGAAAGGATTGAATAAACTAATAGATATGGTTGTAAAAGAAGAAGTCAGTAATGTAATTGTATACTCAAAAGACAAGCTATCAAGAATAGCATTTGACCTGATAGAAAAAATATTTTCATATCACGACTGCAATATAGTTGTGTTAGATAAAACTGAAAAAGCCTATAGTAAAGAAGAAATAGAAGATTTAACGGAAGAATTAGTATCTTTTATACATTACATAACAAGTAAAATCTATGGCAAAAGAAGATATAAAAAATCAGACATAGAAAAAAAGGTTAAACAGTGGATAACATAACACTAACCTTAAACATACAAATAAGTAAAAAATCAGCAGTTAATAAGCTACAAAAAGCATCTAAAACTTTCCAGCATTTCAAAAATCTAATCTACATTACAGCTTTAGAATACTTCAAACACACAAAAAGTATAAAACCCTTTCTATCTGTTAGCCTTTTAGAAAAATACATAAAAGGAAAAGAAAAACTGCCATTTGAAAATGAAAAGATAAGAGAAATACAAAACCAGTTGATAGATTTATGGCAAACACACATAGGTTCTGATACAGCTAAAATGCTTGTTAATATGCTGGTTAGAGAATTTAAATCAATCGTTGAAAAATGGAAAAAAAGAGAAAAAGCAAGCCTGCCACTTCCAAGAAAATTATCAAAACTACACTACTACACGATAGAAACAAATCCGAATATGATTGTAGATAAAAGAAATCTAAAAGGAAAAAGAAAATCAAACCACATAGTAGTTAGAATAGGAAAAGCCTTTGGAGCATTAAAGATAAAAGTTCCAGAAGGAATAAACACAAACCATTTAAAGCTAATCTGGAGAGAAGAAGGATATGTAGATGTATTACTAACATACGAGCAACCACTTGAAAACCAAAAGTTAGATAAAGATAAATTTATTTCTATAGACATAGGAGTAAATAACTTTATATCAGCAGTATCAAACAAAGAAAATGTAAGAAGTTTTATAGTAAATGGAAAACCATTAAAAGCATTTAATCAGTGGATAAACAAAATATCAGCGAAACTACAAAGAGAAGAAAAAGAAAAAGAACATAAATTACTCTGGAGATACAGAAATAAAAGGATAAACCAATTTTTTGCAAGTATATCAAATCTGCTTGTTTCATTATCGTTAAGAGAAAATATAGGGACAATAATAATATCAAAAGGATTAATGGAAGAATACCAGAAAGAAAGCGATAAGGGGAAGAAATTTAACCAGACCTTTAGAGCTATTCCATTTGGAAAGTTTATACAAATGCTAAAATACAAGTGTAATATAGCAGGTATAGATTTAATAATAACCGAAGATGAAAGCTATACATCAAAAACATCGTCTATAACTGGAGATTTAGAAAAGAGAGCGTTCAACGGCAAAAGAGTAAAGAGAGGTCTTTTCAAAGACCATAAGACGAATAAAGTTTTCAATGCAGATTTAAACGGAGCATTAAACATTGCAATTAAGGAGTTAGGAAAAAAAGTAAGGGAGCAGTTTTTAAAACTGCCAAACTGGTTAGATAAGCTATCAAGACCTATAAAGTTAGATTTATTTGGCAAGTATTCAGCGAGTGTCTTAAAGGACATAGCCGATAGTATTCCCCTATCAGATGATAGGCGAAGGACATCCTCAGAAACATTTTGTTAGATTTTATTATACTTTATTATGTTTCTGAGGTGTCCTTGATTTGATAAGATTTAACATGTAATCTTAA
>CAYTOE010000215.1:0-2188 GCA_964439255.1 uncultured Aquificales bacterium | reverse complement strand
CATCTGTTTTTTCTTTAATTAATACAGGTACAGTACCTTCAGGCAGAGTCGTTTCTGCTAAAGCTTTAGCTACCTCTATTGAGTGCATATCAAGAGCAAACTGACCTTCTGCTATAGCTAAAGCAAGTTTTTGAACCATTTCAGGAAAAGGAACATTTAGAAGTTCTTGTCCTACACTTGGATAAGGTTGATTAGCCATGATTTATACCTCCTTTATTCTAATTCTCCTTATTTTTATATTGCTTAAGTTAACTTCCCCAATTAACTTTACCTTTGGATTATTTTCAAAAAACTTTTTGACATCTTTTTTACAACTAATGAGTAAAAAATCGTTACCTTTTATCAATAAAAAACATTCTAATTTATCTAATAACTCTAAAACTTTATTCACATATTCTCTTTCTATTTTAATAAAGTAATTCTTCATTTTTTCACCTCTGCAACAAAATTTGTAAAGAAAATTTACAAAATCAATCTTTATTAATTTTAAATAAACTTGATTAGATAAATGCCTATAAACAGAAAATTATTCAATTTAATTTCGTTTATTTATACAATTTAATTTCGTTTATTTATAAAATTTAGTATTAAATTGAAATACAATGAGTACTTGAAATTTAGAATTATGAAAAGATTTATTTATGCAAAATTATTTTTTTCTTTAAAAAATGTTAGGAATTCCTTTCAAGAATAAAAGACATTTCGAAAAAACTTATTTAAGATAATAGATATATAAACCTGAATAGGAGGGCGAGAATGAGAGTTTTCCAACCTTCAGCGGTACTATTTTTACATGCATTTCCATTAAATAAAAAGATGTACAGATACCAGTTTGAAGCCTTTGAAAATGAAAATATTCCTTATATTGCTGTTGATTATCCAGGATTTGGAGAAGAAAAGAACTGGCCTTCAGATTACTCTATTTCCCAGCTAACAGATACTATCGTTTCTAAAATAAATCAGTTGGGGATTAAAAAAGTAATACCTATTGGAGATAGTATGGGCGGATATATAATGTTTGATTTGTGGAGAAGATACAGAGAAATAATATCAGCTTTTGTGTTTGTATCAACAAGGGCAGAAGCAGACACAGAAGAAGCGAAAAAAGGTAGATTTGCAACAATAGAAAGGGTAGAAAAAGAAGGAAAAGGTTTCTTAATAGATTTTATGCTTGATGCCCAGACATCACCTAAAACAAAAGAAAATAAAGAAAAAATGGAAGAACTTAAGTGCATTATGAATGAAGCAACAGAAGAAGGAATAGTAAAAGCGTTAAAATCTCTTGCAGGAAGACCTGATAATAGGGAAATATTATCCTCAATTAATGTTCCAACCCTTGTTATAGCTGGAAAAGATGATGAAAAAGTTACACCGCCTTCTGTTGTTAAAGGTATATCTGATGGAATAAAAGATTCCCTTTTTATTGAAATTCCAGATGCAGCTCATCTTCCACCATTTGAGAATCCAGAAGAGTTTAACAAAGTTGTAATACCTTTTTTAAAAGAAAATCTGTAGAAAAATGATTTATATATACACAGGAAACGGAAAAGGTAAAACAACAGCAGCAATAGGTGCAGGGATAAGGGCTTTAGGTATTGGCAAAAAGGTTCTTATGGTTCAGTTTATGAAAGTAAAAGAGCTCACATCAGAGTATAAAGTTCTACAGAAACTTGAAGGATTTGATATAGAAAGTTTTGGTAGAGCAGGTTTTTATGTTCCAAAAGAATATCTCGAAAAACATCCAGAAGCTGAAAAGTTTGGTGTTAAACCTCTCTCAGAAGTTGACTTTAAAATGGCAAATGATGGAATAGAGTTTGTTATAAATGCTGCAAAATCTGGGAAATATTATCTTATTATTCTTGATGAGATATGTGTTGCCCTTAATTTTGGTCTCATTGATAAAAAAATTGTGTCTGAGATATTAGAAAAGTATGGAAAAGATGTTCATTTTATCCTCACAGGGAGAAACTGCCCTGAAGAAGTAATGAAAATATCTGACCTTATAACTGAAATGAGAGAAATAAAACATTACTTTGAAAAAGGTATTAAGGCTGTAAAAGGAATAGATTTTTAAAGCCCCAAAAGGGGCTTTTTTTATTTTTTATTTGCTTTTGCAAAAACTTTGAGAGGTAGTCCCCAGACCTTTGTAAAGTACTCGCCTGCTTTGTGGTCAAATTCATCCTCAGGA
>CAYTOE010000214.1:0-2228 GCA_964439255.1 uncultured Aquificales bacterium | reverse complement strand
ACTAAACATCCAGGATTTATCAAAAATTTATTCTTTTTGCTGTATTTATCAAATGTTTTTAAAAATAGGATGCCAGAAGGCACCCTTATAGGAGGCTTAGAAGGTAATCTGCTTTCTATCTATTACTATTCCAGTATTTGATTTTGAGTTGTATAAAGACTGGAATTTTCTAACGTATGAACTTCTATTAGCATCTTTTGTCAGGTCTTTGAAGAATGGATAAGGTACAGTTTGATACCTGAGTTCAACAGTTATTGTAAATGGTCCTTTTGCACCTTTTGTATTTATTTTGTACAGAACTGTATCTGAGCCTCCGATAAAGTTATCATCATTTTTAGCATTTCCTTTGACTGCTGTGTCAGAAGAAGCTCCTGATTTGCTGAAACCTTCTGGTAAAAGCCTGTTATCTTTTGCATAATCGTAAGCATTTAAAAGAGTATAGGTAACATTTCCATTGTAATCTTTCATAATAGCTTCGTATATCTGAACCTGTTCTGGAGATGTTATAACATCATAGTGGGGTTCAAATCTTGATAAATCTTTATCTGAATCAGAACCTATAATCTCTCCATTATTTTTTACAGCACCAGACTCAAAAACCGTTTTTCCGGTAACATCTTTAACAATCACATGAAGCCATGCCCTTCTTATTGGGATTCCTGTAGGAAATTTGTGGCCTGTTTTGTTCTCAACAATTACAGGAAATTCAAGAACTCCATCTTTTATAGAAACAGTTCCTATACTAACTTTTGCTGTTTTATTTTTCAGCATATCTAACGTTCTCTGTATTGTTCTGTTAAACTCTGTTGCTGTAGCCTGAATTCCTAAAGATGAAGCATTATCTCTGAGTATTGAGAGCATAAATACATTTCCACCTACAAAGTAATGTTTTGCAAAAGGAGACCTTTCAGGTAAGAATCTCGGCATTCTTGATATTTTTACTCCACCATTTGCCTCAGGCATATGACATTTTTGACATGTTTTTCCATTTGAAGCATAAATACTGTTTTTCCATTCTAAATAAGGTGTCTGTTCTGGAAAATGTCCAACAACATTATTCTGATAAACGGAAGGTGTTTTAAGTGTGTGACAGGTTGCACAGTGTTCTGATTTTTCCATATGAGATGAATAAACAGGCTGGTACTTTGCCATCCTTATCATAGGTCTTTCAAATGGATTTTTAAATGGTCCATAAATTTTTCTGTAAGGTTTTTGTGTTATCTCATCTACAAGATATCCACCTGAAAATGAAGATTCTGAACCTAAGTTATCCGGTTTTATCTGGTGACATAATGTACATGAAACACCTTCCATGGCGGCTTTATGATACTCATTAGAAGGGTTTAGAAAACCATTTCCAAAAATCTCTATCTTTTTTCCATCAAATTTAGCCTGTGTTTTTGCCATAGGCATGTGACAGGTTGAACATTTTTTTTCTATAACCGATTTAAAGGCTGGGTTTCTTAAAATTTCTGAATGGACTTTTGCCTGCCATAGAGGGTCTGTAGCTGCATTTGCCATCATTGTTGAGCGCCAATCTTTTGGTATAGAAACGTCTTCTCCAGTTTTATCTTTCAGGTTGTTATGACATCTTGCACACAGTTTATAAGATGCAAAATGGGTTGTTTGCCAGAAGTTTCCCATTCCTCCGTTGTTCATACCCATATTGTTTCTATGATTCATGTTTCTCATACCATTTCTATTTCCCATTCCACCTCTTTCTGACTGAACAGATTGATTATTTTTACCATGCATCTGATTTCTGCTATTTCCATTGTTCATCCACCAGGGCATAGCGTTTACAGAAAAAGACAGCACCACAATCCCCATAAAATAAGCTAAAAAACGCATAATAAACCTCCTATATTTTGTAGTGATTGTATTTTACACAGGAATTGTTAACAGATTGTTAACAGGGTTTATGATTCTTAACTAATGCGTTTTCGGAAATAAAAATACCTCCAGTTAGTCTAAAATAAGAGTCAAAACAAGAGGTTCTAAAATGCTCGTAATAACAAATATATTGTCAATTAGACGACTTTTTTAAATTTTGCAAAATCATCTAAAGTAAAATGCATTGCTAATCCACAAAAAGCGAAAAACAAAAACTAACTATACAATACCATAAATTGGGGTGGTACTCCTATCCCAAATAGCTAAAAAAATGATGATTATAGGAAGGAGATGGAGACCAAGAAAATATAAGATGTCCAGAATGCGGTTCTAAT
>CAYTOE010000213.1:0-2253 GCA_964439255.1 uncultured Aquificales bacterium | reverse complement strand
TATATAAATATAACTAATAATGAATTGAGGGCATGGAGGAAACACGGCATTAGATAAGGGGCTTTTGCCCTTGTTTTTAAAAAAACCAAAAGGAGGTTAGGAAATGAAAAAGGTTATCTCTTCTTTATTAGCAGCGGCTGTTTTATCTATGCCTGTTATTGGAAAAGAAAACCAGTCCAAAGAGCAAATTCAGGAAAAAACAGCCCAGATACTGGAGAAAAAACAGACAGCTGAAAGCCTGATTAAATCTTCAGGAAAACGCTCAACAGCAAAGGTAAGAGAAGAAGAGCTTAAAAAAATAATTCAGGAAGCTGTTGAGGCTTATCAGGAAGGAAGTAAAATTCTATTTCTCCTTACCCACAACAAGGTAGAGAAAGCAAAAAAAGAGATAAAAGTTCTAAAAGAAAAACTATCCAAAATAGAAAAACAGTATGCAGGAAAGGTTGAAAAACTTCCTATAGATGCTGTTATTACTGAAATCAGCGGAATAACAGATTTAAAAAAGGCTGAAAAACTTGCAAAGCAGGTAAAAGAGGCTGTTAAAAACAATGATTTTATTACCGCAAGGTTTATTCTAAACTCTTTAAGAGATGAGATTGTTATAGAAACAGCATATCTCCCATGGAAACTCTACAAAGAAGCGATAGAACTTGCAGACAAATTCTTGCAGGAAGGAAAGATAAAAAATGCTATAGACCAGCTTAATGTTGCACTATCCACTGTAGAGGTTGAAACAACGATAATTCCAAAACCAATAGCGATAGCTTCACTGCTTGTGGACGATGCATCAAAAGTTTATGAAAAAGAACCTGAAAAATCCCTTAAGCTTCTTGAAGAAGCAAAAAGAGAGCTAAAGCTTGCAAAGATTTTAGGCTACGTAAGAACTGAAGAGGAAGTTAAGCCACTTATTGCACAGATAGATAAGCTTGAAAAATCCGTAAAAGAAAAATCAGCTTCTTCTGAGGAAAAATTTAAAAACCTTTTTGAATCCATTGAAAAAGCTAAGAAAGAAGCAACTCAAACAAGGTAGAGTTTACTTTTTATCTTTTAGGATTAATGTTAAATATAATAAAAATTAGGAGGTTTAGAAAATGGCTGTAGTAGGAGCAGCTAAACTTGAAGCACTTATGAGAAAAGCAGCAAGTCTTGATATTGAAAAGGGTAAAGTTAAGGAGATTACAGACATTGTAGAGAAAAAGCTTTATGACCTTCTCCTTATAGGAGAAAGAAACGCAAACTACAACAATAGAGAAGTTATCTGGGAATCCGATGTTCCCCTTACTAAAGGATTTTTGGAAAGTATGCAAAAGTTCAAGAAACTTGAGGAGGAAGTTCCTGCTCAGGATGTTTTAAGCTTCCTTGCAACAATGCCACCTTTAAAATATCCCCTTGAAGCGGAGCTTGAGAAAAGGCTTCCTGAGATAGTTGGTACATTGATTTACATTCTTGCAAAACTCATAAAAGAGATTTCACCGGAAAGTAGAAAACCTTCCTCTGAGGATATTAAAAAAGCCGGCGAGATTTTAGACCTTACTATGTAAAACCGGGTTTTTACCCGGTTTTTTCTGGTTGTTGATTATTCAATAAAATTTTGTGTATTATTTTGACATCTTCAAATACCCAATATCTATGGAGGTTCCCTTGCTCAAAATAATAGAAAGGATTGTTGAAAGGCTCCTGTGGGAAAGCAGATTTATGATATTTCTTGCTGTGGTTGCAAGTATATTTGCAGCTTTTATTCTTGTCCTTATAGGTAGTTATGACATATTTATTGTTTTAAAAGAATCTTTCCACATGTTTGCTTCTCAGGAACATTTTGAAAATTTCCACAAAGAAGCTATAAAACACATAGTCTCTGCTGTTGATGTGTATCTTATAGCAACTGTTCTGCTTATTTTTGGTCTTGGTCTTTATGAGCTTTTCATATCAAAAATAGACTACATAGAAAATGCAGAACGCTCATCAAAAATACTTATGGTTCATACCCTTGACCAGCTTAAAGAAAAGCTTGCAAAGGTTATTCTTATGGTTCTGATAGTTACTTTCTTCAAATATGCTATAGAGTTTCATTATGAAGATATAAAAACATTACTGTTTCTATCTATTGGAGTTTTTCTTATTTCGCTTTCTATCTACTTTATGCATAAAGGACATGAGGAGGAAAATATCCATTAAAGCCTCCCCAAAAAGGGAGGTTTACATTAAGCCTCTTTTTTTCAGAGCGTCTTCATATATTCTGTTATAAAGAATTCT
>CAYTOE010000212.1:0-2279 GCA_964439255.1 uncultured Aquificales bacterium | reverse complement strand
TTTTGTTTCTCGACATCGTCGTCTCTCTCTCTCTCTAAATCTCTCTCTCTCTCTCCATTTTTCTTTTCTTTTTTTCTTCAGAATTTTCTAACAATTCAATTGTTGCTGTCACTAGCTCTATATTTTGGAAATATTCTTTAACTTTATTCCTGCATTCATCTATAGTTTTTAGAGTGCCTATAAGGAATTGAAACTTCTATTATCCTAACTTTATTTCTGTGAGAATCCCAAATGGAACAGCAAGACCTGTTATAAAGCAGCTCCCTGGCTTTAGGAAAGGTAAGAGATAAAAAATATCCTCTTTAGAAAATTCAAAAAAGGAGGAAACAGCCTCAAGGTCATTTTTATTTGTAAGTTTAAAAATAACCTGTGTATTTAGCTGTGAAAGTACATATTTACTTATATTTGCTGGTCTCTGGGTAATAGCTATCAAACCAAGATTAAACTTCCTTCCTTCTGTAGCTATCTTCCTCGCCATTATATAAGAGAGATTATCTGAACTTGCTGTTATTTCACCAAAGCCCCTTTCAGGAGCAAAATTCTGAGCTTCTTCAAGAACAACAATCCTTTTGCCTTTTTTTTCTTTAGAGATTCTAAAAATCTCTTTCATTATAAGCCCAGCTATATTTATCCTTGTTTTTGGGTCTTCTATATTTTTTAGGTCATAAATGACAATCGGCTCTTTTTGGTTAAAGGAATCTTTTATCTGTTTAACTATATTTATCTGATTTCTTAAAGCCTCTTCTCCAAAATCTTCTTTTAACATATCAAGGAGAACAAATATCTCATTTCTCAATGGACTTTCAATATCTGCAAGCTGAGAAGATTCGATTAGTATTGTTTCAAAATCTTTTTTCCCAAAAGATATAATAGAAAGGTCAGGCTTAAGATTCAGTCTGAAAAATGAAACGATTCTCTTTTCCTCAAGAGATTTTTCCTGAAGAGGAATTCCATAAATTTTAAAGATTTCCTTCATCTGCTCTGCAGATATGGGAAATATTGTGTTTTCTAACTGAAATCTCTTTATACCTGATACCCCTGCATTCTTTAGATTCGAATAGTACTCTCCATAAAGGTCAAATATAAAAAATCTGACTCCAAGGTTAGAAATATTCTCCAAAACTCTCCTTAAAAATGTTGTCTTTCCTGAACCTGTTGTTCCTAAAACTGCCATGTGCATTGTGTATATTTTTTCAAGGTCAATATATGCTGTTAGAGAAGTATTAAACAGCTTTCCAAACTTTACAGGTGTACCCATTCTGTATCCAGCATGATTTATTTTAAGGATATCTTCTATCTGTTTTTCTTCTTCAAAAGTATAAAAAGGAGAACCTGAGTCTGGGGGAATGATAGGTGTTTTAAGGATACTTTCTTTCTCTTTTATTTTTTCTGGATTAAATTCTGCAAGAATTTCTATACTACAAAGGGATATTCCTCTGTTTTTTTCATTTAGATAGGCAAAAATCGCCGCCTTTTTCCAGATTTCATCTTTTTCAAGAAATATACTTTTAAGCTGCTGGTAATCTAAAAATATAGATTTAGATAAAAAAGTAGAAAAAGAGGAAAAAAGAGAACTGCTTAAATCTTTTACATTAGATATTCTACCAAGATAAAAAGCTTCTTTTGATATAGGAATTTTAATGTACGTTTGCTCTGGGATTTTTTCAAAAAGAAGGGCTTCAACATTTCTTGAATTTACACTGTTTAAAAGTATTCCCTTTATATTTGAAAACAGGTTTATGGAATTTTCTTTTATTTCATCAAAATAACTTTCTAACTTTTGAATATGCTGTTTGTCTGTTAAATACACTGCTGTTTCTATATTTCCATTTTCTAAAAGCCCTGAATCTGTTATATTTGCTGAACCTATTACAGCTTCCTTTCCATCTACAATAAAGAACTTTGCATGTATATCAGGATTTAGGTAAATACTGCCATTTATCTCTTTTATATAGTTAAAAATTTTCTTGTCTGTTATAAAAAGGTCTTCAAGTTGGGAATCCCTGAGAATTATCTCAACATTTATGCCGTTCTTCAGAACAGTCTTTAATACGTCAAGTTTAATCCATGGGGAAGATATACGTATATACTTTTTTGCTTTTTTAGCTAATTCTTGAATATATGGAAGAATCTCTTCTTTTTTTAAAATTTCCATCTTTTAACCACCTGTAAATATTTCCTATTATATAATAAAGGTGATAAAACTTTTTATGGAGGAGTTTAATGGCTGTAAAGGTTGGTATTAATGGTTTTGGAAGAATTGGAAGAAATTTTTTTAG
>CAYTOE010000211.1:0-2284 GCA_964439255.1 uncultured Aquificales bacterium | reverse complement strand
TTTGCAAAAAGGAACATTAAATTCCCCTTTTTTATTAAATCTTATAACACCATTAAAGGAAGCTCTATTTAGGAATAAAAAATCTAAAGAATTTGGATATTTATTAAATCTTTCTCTTACTTCATAGTAATAAATTTCACCTTTTTGTTTAAGTTTTTCTCCTTCTGAATATAAATATTTTTTTATTTCTTCTGGAGTTAAATTATTGTTTTTTAAGTCTTTATAAAAGTTTATTATATGTGGGTTTATATCTGAAAAAATTGCATTTTTAGGACTTAAATTAAAACCTATTACTCCAGAACCAACAAAAGGCTCTATATATACATCTCTTTCCGTTATATGTTTTTTTATAATCTGTATTATCCAATTTGCTAATCTAGTTTTTTTACCTTGTATTTTTATAGGTGGAACTTTAACATTAATATACATCTTATTTTTCTCCTTTATAATTTCTTAGCTTTTGTAAGAGGTCTTTTCTGTTTTTATATTCTAAAAATTCATCCAGACTTAAAATCTTTTTGTTTGTTTTAGGATTTATAATTTCACCGTAGTTTATCCAGTAATCGTCAAAAATTTCTTCTCCTTCCTCTCCAAAAATTGTGAATACCCCTTTACAATTTCTTAGTTTTTCTATATCTGTAATGCTTCCTATATTTGCTGTATTTGAGCTTCCCTGTTTATCTGAAGCTATTTGCCATTTTTCGCATAAAAATATTTCTACATCCCTTATAGATGATTTTATCTTTTCTAAATTCTCTAATTTGTAAATCCCTGTATTTTGTTTGTTAACCCTTTCGTAAAGAATACCTAAAACAAAATGAGCTACATATTCGTTATAAGGATACATTATGTTTTTTATACTTTTCCTATTTTTAAAGTAAGTTCCATGTGAACCTAATGTAAAACCTTTAGGTTTTCCCTTTTCTTTATATGTGGTTTTTAAATCTAATGCTATTTTTATATTGTTTTTCTTATCTATAAGTGTAAAATCAGGATATTTGTTCTGTGTATCTGCTATTTCAAGCTCAAAGCCATACTTTTTACAAAATTGTTTTATAAAAGGTAAGATTTGAAGCTCTAAAATTTTTGAAATTATTTTAGTATCTGTGTCTATTTCATAAATTTGTTTCTTTATATCTATAAATCCTTTTACACTCCAATTTTTAGTATTATCTTGAAGCTCATCTAATATATTTATTTCTTTTATAAGAAATGTTAAAAATTCACTTTTAAACTTCTCTTTATATTCCAATTTATTCATCTCCATATCAACCCCCTTTTTATTCTTCTGCTTCTCCAAAGAATTTAGCTTTAAGATGAACTGTTCCTTTAACAACTATTTGCTCTCCCTCTCTTACACCTGATAAAATTTGATAATAACCGTTTATTCTCCTTCCAATAACAACCTTTACTGGTTTGAAACTGTTCTTTCCATCTTTTATAAAGATAAAATATTTTCCTTTATTCATTACAACGGCAGAAGCAGGGACAAAGATACCTTTAAATTTCTTGGATGGAATTTTTACATCAACATACATATTAGGTTTTAAAACTTCATTTTTATTGTTAGATATAATCCTTACTTCTAATCTTTTAGTTTTAGGGTCAACTTTGTGACTTATAAAATCAATAAAACCGTATGTTTTCCCAAGAGGTGATATAATTTCGGCTTTTAATCCCTTCCTTACTAGTTTTATATCCTCAACTGGAACATATGCTATAGTCCAAAGGGTATCATGGGAATGTATTTTGAAAAGCATTTTATTAATATCTACACTATCTCCAAGAACTACATTTTGAATAGCTACATAACCATTAATATTTGACCTTAATATCAGTAAACCATTTTTTACCTCACCGTAAATCTTTAGACTATCCTTTAAAGCTTTAAGTCTAGCTTTAGCATTTTCAAAATCTAATTTAGCTTTATAAAATCGTGTGTAAGTAATGAGTTTATTGTCATATAACCTTTTTTCCCTTTCATATAATTTTTTTGATGTTTCATAATTTACTTTCGCCTGTTGTATCTGAGTTGTTATTCTTGCAATTTCTGGAGAGTAGATATAGGCAAGTATCTGTCCCTTTCTAACTTTGTCCCCTTCCTTTACAGCAAGTTTTCTAACTATACCTTCAACTGGAGAAAAAACTTTTTGAGAGAGAGTTAAATCATCTTTAACTAAAGCTGGATATTTTTTTGTTATCTTAACTGTAGTTGTTTTCACTTTTTCTGTTTCTATATCTAATTCTTTCTGTATTTCTACAGGCACAATGTTATTTTTTGATA
>CAYTOE010000210.1:0-2287 GCA_964439255.1 uncultured Aquificales bacterium | reverse complement strand
GTCCATATTTGACCCCAAATTTGTCCATATTTGACCCCAAATTTGTCCATATTTGACCCCAAATTTGTCCATATTTGACCCCAAATTTGTCCATATTTGCATGGTCAACTTGGCATTACGACAGCCTTAGCCGACTCCTAAAAACAAGTAAAAAAATATATAAAAAATAAATAAAAACATCATCAAAAAAGAGCTGATGATGAATGATGACTAAGTTTTTAAAACAAAGAGGAAAAAAATGTAAGGGAAACATTGACATTCTTCTGGTCTTAAAAACGAGAGCTCTTTGGAAAAGGGATAGTTAATATTTTAGTATTAGGCGTTATTTCCCAAATGTCTAAACGACTTTGGGAAATTTAAAAAAAAGTATATATTGAAACGGATGTTTCAGTTTTTTAAAATAATAACTGGTGTTTTTGTTTTTGTGTGTTTTGTGTGTATGGCACTGTGTTGTGCCCGGAGTTGCCCACGTTATAGGGCTGCGTGGTGGATCTCCCGCGTAGGTTTACACGCCTAAAGTAGCATTTGCTGCAGGGGTCCTAGCGGAAGCCCGGCGAGATAACAGGGCTATATAGTTCTAAACATTTGTGTGCGGGGTATTATGTTGTTTTGGGTAGTGACTTTTATTGCTTGGTATTTGTTTAATGCTCTTTTCTTTCTTTTTGTTTTAAACTATCCGTTCAATTCTTCTCTGCTGTGGTTAAAGTTTGTTTTGGAACATAAGTATTCAATTTTTTCTGTTGTTGTTTCTTGGGTCATGCTTACTTTGGGCGTTGTCAAAACTAGACTGGAATTAAAATCTAAATTTAATGAGCTTGAAAGGAAAGAAAGTTCTATTGAGGAAAGAGAGAAGAAGATTAAAAAAGAATATTCAAATTTGAAAAGCAAAAGGGAAGAATACAAGGAATTAAAGGAATCTATAGATAATCTAAAGGAAGAAAGAGAAGAACTTTTGAGAAATAAAGATGAGCTGCAAAGAGAGATTAATAACCTTTCCAGTAAGAAAAGTTTGCTTTTAAAGGAAATTAGAAAGGTTAACGAAAAACTGAGAAGTCTAAAGAGTATTATTGAGCTTGAAAGGGAAAAGGGGTATAAAGACGGATACCAAAAGGTAATTGAGGAATTGAGATCACTAAGGAAGCAAAAAAGTGCTGTTTTGGACCTATTTGAAGATCCGGATTTTGACAATCTATTGAAAAGGAAATTTGGAGAAAAAATGACTATTAAAAGATATTTGAATTCTATCAGGAGAAAGAAAGATGCAGATTTATGAAAAGCTTCTTAAAGCTATGATTGGAAAAAAGATAACTGTGAAATATGGCAGATGCAGTGGACCTTACGACAAAGGTGTTATTCCATGTGAAGAAAGTGGTACTTTAAGGGCTGTTGATAATCTTTGTATTGTTTTAGAACTTTACAATAAAGACTACGTGATTATAAATAAGAGCAAAATAGAAAGCATTTATATAGAAAGAGCGAAGATTGATTTTGATTCTTTTTATAAGAAAAACAAAAAATGAAAATAAAAAGACGTTCAGGATTAACTTATGCATTGAAATATGCTTCTGAAGTTTTAAAGCAAGGAATTGGATTGTCTAAAAGAGAGATGTATAGAGTTTATGGTGGAAGAACTCCTTTTATCCATTCTTATTCGACATTTAACCGGTATATGGGAGTCGCGAAAGAATTTGTTGGATGGGCTAAAGAAAAGGGGATAAATAGATTGGATAAAGTAAATAGTGAAGTGGTGAAAGAGTTTTTAAAGGAAAAAGTAGAAAAGAATCTATCTCAAAAAACCTTAAAGGTGAATATATCCGCCCTTGAGAAGTTTTTTGAAGCTGTAGGAAGAAATGATATATCAAGCGATCTGAGGGAAAGTTTCAGGGAAATATATTCCCAGGGCAGAGTTCCCCACAGGGCTTTAGCTTTTTCGAATCCGAAAGCTGTGATAGACTCTTTAAAAGAAGAACCACATAGGATAGTTGCTCAGCTGCAGTATTTAACAGGTGCAAGACTTGGAGATGTAAAAAAGATAAGAGTTGAGGGATACAAAGTTTATATTCCTGGATCAAAAGGGGGAAGAGACAGAGTTTTGGATTTTTCGGATAGACCTGAAAAAGCTCAAGAGGTAAAAGAGCTTAAAATAAAACTTGACCAATTTATAAGAGAAAAAGGATGGAAGGAAATAAGAGAGTCTTATCACCAGGCTTTGAAAATTGTATGTAGCAAGTTGGGTGAAGTTTATACAGGTTCTCATGCTTTTAGGGTAAATTATGCAGAGGAAAGA
>CAYTOE010000209.1:0-2314 GCA_964439255.1 uncultured Aquificales bacterium | reverse complement strand
AACAAGTATAAAATCTTTCTGAAAACGTCTGAAGGAGATTTCTTACTGCCAGCACAATTTAAAACAAAACAAAAAGTATTTGAATTTTTACAAGACTTTTTCAACATCAAAACGATAGAAATTCCATCCGAAAACTTCTAAAGTAAAACTCTCCCCTTCCTTCCTCTTTTCTTTTTCCTCTTGCATTTTTGTATATAATGCATATTTTTTATATGCAAATATGCAAAAGGAGGTGAGAAATGGTATGATGTTTGTAGTGATGATGATACTTCTTGTAGCTGGAGCTGTTTGGGATTTTGATGATTGGGATGATGGAGGTTTTTATGATGAAGATTTTAAGGGAGAGTGGTAATAAAGTTATAGTAGAGGTAAATTTAGAGGATTTCAGGTGTCCGGTATGTGGAAGCGTTATAGAACCGAAAAGAGAATGGGAAATCTGCAAAAGGTGTGGGATGATTAAATATAGGGAGGAAAGAAGAAAGATTTCAATAGATGATAGATATGAAGTTTTGTATCCAGAGTATAAAGGGAAGAAAGTTGAATGTGATGTAGGTCAAGGGTATATGCATATTGTTTTACTTGATACAAGAAAATCAGGAATCAATGTGTATATACCTTTGACTTACAGGGAAAGAAAGAGAGGGGAACTGGCAAAAATATTTGAGGAATTTTTGTATTTATCGGAGGAATATATAGAGACGTTATCGGGGAAGAAAGTGGAAGAAAAAAAACGAACTTCAATAAACTATGTAGCATTACCTTTTGAATTAAAAATAAAGGTTTTAAGTTTAATGAGCAAGGGAATAGAAATAGCAAACGCATTTTACAACTACGTTAAGGAGGTAAGGAAATGAAGCTAAGAAGAAGAGGAAGAATAGAGTTATTGAGAGAAGGAGATAAAATAAAGTTTTATTTAGAATTAAATTTACCAGCTAAATATTATCATCCAGAAATGAAGCAAGTGATAAAAGGAGAAGGTATAAAAGAAAGCATAACAATTAATGTAAGACAGCTAACAAACCTTTATTTGTCGATGAAAGATTATGAGAATAGCTTTGAAAAGCCAATAGTATTTAAAGATGGAAAGACTCAGATAAAGTTTTATAAGATAGAGGACAAACCTATGACACTTGTTATATTTGGGATGAATCCAGATAAAAATGAAGCAGGAATATGGTATTTAGATGTTCTTAACTATACTTATGTTTTACTTCTTGCTTACTTAAAAGAGTTCCTATCCAGCTATCCAGTTTTATCCTTTGAAGAAGGAACTGTAGAGTTTGGATATAACAGAGAGGATAATATGATATTAATAACAGACAAAGAACTGAATAAACATCATTACATAGAAGAAGAGAATATAGCAGTAATACAGGAGATATTTGATAACTACAAGGAACAAAATATTTTGTTCACTCACTCATTTACTCCAGATAGAAACATATACATAGATAAGGAAACTGAAAAGTTTTACGTGAATAGTAACAAATTTCCTTTAGATGTGTTTAAAAAACTTGTCTATTTGACAAGGATTTAATTTCTTTTTAATTAATTTTGACACTTATAAAACTTTAAATCAAGTTTGAGCAAGAGGAGGAAAGATAAATGGAGAAAATAAAACTTTTAATACCGTTCAACTTTAAATAGGAGATGAGTATTTACTTGCATTACGAAGAAATAAAAGATACAAAAGAATATGTTGATTACTGTGGAGAACCTTGTTGGGACTGTGGTCATAGCTTTTCGGAAAAAGATAAGGTTTATGTTATAAACTTTAGTGATAATGGTTTAATCAATCAAAAATCTGTTTGCGAAAGATGTTTCAAAAAAAATTATAAAAACTTGAAGGAAAGGTCGGAATACTACGATTCAATCCAAGAGAATATTGATTTTTCAGATTTAATAGATGGATTATAGATAAAAGGGGCTTTAAAGCCCCTTAAAAATTTTTATTTTTCTCTTTTTCTGTATCTGTGAATAACTTAAGCAGTTCTTTTGCTGAATCCTCTGCATCTGTTGGTCTTACAAACAAACCTATAATTGAAGCCATTCCAAATAACGCTAATACTTCCATTTTTTATCCCTCCTTAAGACGTTTATTCACCTAATCTCTTCAAAATTAAAGCAAGTCTTTTTATAAGCTGATATACATCGTCAGACACAACCGTTTTCTTGAAGAATCTGGGAAGCCAATCTTCAGCCCCTTCTATATCCATTGTAGTAAGGAGTCCAATAACCTTGCTGCTTTTTATCTTTTTTAAGAATCTTTCATCTTCATTAAGAACACATGCATCAGTAAAGAAAACGATTAAAT
>CAYTOE010000208.1:0-2419 GCA_964439255.1 uncultured Aquificales bacterium | reverse complement strand
CATTTAGTTTTTCTTCCTCTGTTAAACTATTCACATCTGCAATTTCCCATTTTCTAATAATTCTGTATAACCAACCTTGTCCGAAAATATCTCTTCCATATTTTTCCTTTAAACTGTCAAAAAGTTGTCTTATTTCCTCTTCCGTTAGGGAATTTATATACTCTTTAACCTCTTCTTTTGATTTAAGAAAATTCAACTCTTCGGGTTGTTTAGTCTGGATAAACTTCCACAATTTTTCTGGTCTTTCTTTTTTTACTTTTTCTGCATATTTAGTTCCTTCTAAAACACCTATATATTTTCCATTATCCCCAGTTTGCAAACCTACTCCACCTTCAGTTATTAAACCAAGTAGTGTTATATCTCCCTCTTTTAAGCTTTCTCTGTATTCTTTTAGCTTATGTTCATACTTTTTGATATTTTTACTTGTTGAAATTTTTTCCCACCAGTTATCCATAAGCTCTTTCACTTTTTTTCCAAACTTTTTATAAACTTTCATATTAAATTCATCAGGCTCAAAGAAAACATTATTTACAATATTTTTATAAACTTCCACAGAAACTTTATACTCTTTTTGTTTATTAAAATCTAAAAAGGTAATTGTATAGTTCTCGTTGGTATTTTTCTCTTTTTTTGCAATGATTACTCCTGTATCAACCATTGCAGATAAGAAAGGGTTTGCTGTATCAACTATTTTTAAGATTTTATTTTTTAATAAAAGCTGTCTTAAATTTTGTTTTGTTTGTATAGTCCAGAAAGTTTTAGATGAAATATAGCTTAGAATTCCTTTTTCTTTTAATAGCTGAAAACCTTTGAAATAAAAATGATTATAAAGGTCATCTGCAAAACCATATTGTTCTTTCAGTATTTTTTTATATTTACTATCAATTCCTTTTGTTGATATATACGGTGGATTTCCTATTACTATATCAAACCCATCTGTTATTCCAAACATCCACTCTGTATCAAACCAATCTGCCGATGAAAGTTGGTCAAAAATATCAAATTTTGCTATTTTTTCAGTTATCTCATCTGAAAAACCTATCTTCTTCAATTCTTTTATTAAACTTTCTCTAATTTTTTTAGCCTTATCTTTTATTCTTTCCTTCTGATTTCTATTACTTGCAGAAAAATAATTTTTCATTAATTCTTTATATTCTTCCTCTAATTGAATAATAACAGGAGTTCTAAATAATGAGCTTTGTTTAGGCTTTTCTAGTCCTATCAAACTATTTGCAGACACAAATTTAGTCTCAAGATTTGGAAGAGGCAGTATTCCATAATTTTTTTGATTTTTATCTACTTTCTGATCTATTAAAAGAGATAAGAAAAATCTTAATTTTGCTATCTGAATAGCTATAGGCTGTATATCTACTCCATAAATTGAATTTTCTATTAAAAACAGCTTTCTAGAATAATCAACCTCATTTTTAAAAGCTTTTTCTAACTCTTCTTTTTCTTTTTCCAACTCTTCTAATAAATTATTTCTTCTCCTTATGTCTTGTATCTGTAGAATTTCTTTTTTTGCCTTTTCAATTCTTTGTAGTTGTTTTTGTTTCCACAGCTTATTTTCTGGGTCAAGTTTATGTAGAATATGGACAAGTTTATGAAGTATTCCCATAGGAAATGCACCAGAACCAACAGCAGGGTCTATTATTTTCAACTCATCGATAGCAGTTATTACCTTTTGCTTTTCTTCCTCTGTTAAAGATTGTTTATCATCATAAGAAAACAACTCCCTTAGCTTATTCTCATCTATTCCTGTTTTGTTTTTGAAATACTGAATTAATGCTTCATCTACCATAAATTCAACAATTTCTTTAGGTGTGTAGTAAGAGCCTGTTTCTTTTCTTGCAGTTTTACTTGTTTCTGGATTATAAGCGGCTAAAAGATTTTCAAAAATATGCCCTAAAAGTTCTGGGTCTAAAGAAACTTCAACATCAATAGGACTATTTTCATCAGCTGTAAAGTTATACTCTTTTAAAATGTTTATCAGTCCTTTTACTTTGGCTTTCTTTTTGCTACCGTAGAAAAATGTTAAATCTATATCTCTTTCATCTGAAAAAAACAGATAATCAGGAAGTTTTGCCCTTCTTTTTTCATTTCTTGAAAAGCCGTCAATGTAATCTTTATCCCTATCTAAACATTCAAATAATCCACCATTTATAAATGGAACAGGCTCAAGTAATTTTATAAATTCTTCTTTTGATATAAGTAGTTTTTTGGCATATCTGTAAAGAGTTTTTACTCCAAAATGCTCTCTATTTTCTGGGAAATTTCCCTCTATCGCAAATTTTCTATCTTCTAGGTATCTGTTAAGGGTTGCAAAAAATAAGTTTTGAAGAATTACATTGTAGTAGTTATCACCAGTTTTAAAATCTTTAACTATATTTCTTAAACTTTCTTCATTAAAAATCTCTTC
>CAYTOE010000207.1:0-2451 GCA_964439255.1 uncultured Aquificales bacterium | reverse complement strand
AGAGCTATATATAAAGCTCTAATGAATCTGGCACAAACTTTTTTCTTTTTAACATAATCAGTTTGGAATTGGAATTAAAGCTCATCTATAGTGGGCTTATGGAATTTGTTTAAATTTTACTGGTAGGTGTTCACTATGTACTGAGCCGATACAAAAGCTTGACATGGAGAAAAAGGACTAATATAATGTTTAACTGTTTTTGGGAGCCGCTAGCTCAGTCGGTAGAGCACCGGTCTTTTAAACCGGTGGTCCTGGGTTCGACCCCCAGGCGGCTCACCATTGTTATGCCCCCGTCGTCTAGCCAGGCCTAGGACACCGGCCTTTCACGCCGGCGACACGGGTTCGAATCCCGTCGGGGGCATTTTTCATTTCTGGTCGGTTAGCTCAGATGGCTAGAGCGCCTCCCCGACACGGAGGAGGTCGGAGGTTCGAATCCTCCACCGACCACCATTTATTTAACTTCTAACATCTTTTCTACTGTAAGTTTGGCACTTTCTCCAAGAGCTGTCAGATTATAACCACCTTCAAGCATAAATAAAAATGGTACATCCGCTGTTTTTAAAATGTATTCAACTATCTTTCCTATTCCTTCTGTAGAGACCTGAAGGTTTGTTAAAGGGTCATCTTTGTGAAGGTCGTAACCTGCGGAAACCATAATAATATCCGGTTTGAAGTGATAGACTAAGTCTGGAAGCATCATAGAGTATACATCTTCGTATGTTTCATCTCCTGTTCCTGCTGGGAGTGGAACGTTGTATGTAAAACCAAGACCTTTTCCGGCACCTTTTTCTTCTACTGAGCCTGTCCCGGGATAAAATGGATATTGATGGGTAGAAAAGTAAAAAACTGTATCATCTTCATAAAAAGCCTTCTGAGTTCCATTTCCGTGATGGGCATCAAAATCAACGATAAATACTTTTTGAAAGCCTTTTTGCTGTGCGTATCTTGCAGCTATTGCTATGTTGTTAAATATACAAAATCCCATAGCTTTTGAGTACTCTGCATGGTGTCCAGGTGGTCTTACATTGGCAAAAACCCTTTCTACTTTTCCTTCTTTTATTTTATCCACAGCCTCTAAACCGGCACCTACAGCATAGGTGGCTGCCTCGTAAGAAAAGATAGAACATCTTGTATCAGGGTCTAAATAGGTACCTCCTGCAGAGCATAAGTCCATTATCTCTTGAGGGTAATAAGTATCATGTACAAGAGAAATCTCTTTTGCTGTCGCTTTTCTTGGTTTGATTTGAATCAGTTTATCTTTTATAGAAGATAAAAATATATCTATAGATTTAACCCTTTCAGGACTTTCAGGATGTCCTTCTCCTGTATCATGTTTCAGATAAATAGGGTCATAAATATAACCAACCTTAATCATTTTTATCTCCTGAATATCATTTTTTCCTTTTATTCAGATACTTTTTTATAAAATTCTTTAGCTTTTGAATTAATGTCAATTTTTCAGGTTCTTTTTGTTTTTTTGGTGGATTTAAAGGGGTTGTAAATTTATCTTTTATATTATCAAGGAGTATAAAATCATCACAGACCTTTCTTAAGCTATAGGAACTTTCTCTTTTAAAGGATGCATTTTCAACCCTTTTACCAAGTTCCTGTATTTCCTCTATTACAGGTATAAAATCACTATCTCCACTTACAAGTATGGCTGTATCGTACGCATTTCTGAAGGCAAGGCTAACCATATCTGTTGCAATAAGTATGTCTATGCCTTTTTCTATATACCCTTCAGGTGTTCTTTTCAATGGCATTGTCTTGACTTTTATACCCATGTTTTGAAGTTCATTCAGGAAGCCTTGCTGTTTTTTCCACTGTTCTTTGTATTCTTTTGGTAAATCTCCTGTTGGAACTCCTGTGTAGAAGTATGCTCTTAAAAGCCACCTATCTTTTCTTAAGATATCAACCAATTTCTTATAGTTTATCCTTACTTGAAGGTGGTTTGAAGCATGGAACATATTACCACCATCGATGAAGATAACGACTTTTTCATTTGGGTATCTATATACAACTTTTGTTTTTGGTTTTTCTTTTTTTCTTTTAAATATCCCAAACATTCTTTTACCTTTTTGAGTTGTATTTTTCGTAAAAAACTTTTTTAAACTCCTTAAAGCGTTTTTCTTTTATAGATTTTCTTATATTTTCCATTAATCTATTATAAAATCTAAGGTTGTGGATTGTAGCTAATGTCATTCCTGTTATCTCTTCAGCATTGAAAAGATGTCTTAAATACCCCCTTGAGAAGTTTTTACATGTATAACAGTCGCATTCAACATCAATCGGTTCATCTGAAAATTTATGTTTTGCTGCTTTTATATTTATACGACCAAAGGTTGTAAATAAAGTTCCGTTTCTTGCATTCCTTGTTGGCATGACACAGTCAAACATATCCACGCCTCTATCAACGCTTTCCACAATGTTCTCAGGGGTTCCGACACCCAT
>CAYTOE010000206.1:0-2476 GCA_964439255.1 uncultured Aquificales bacterium | reverse complement strand
AAGAGAAATGGGTAAAATCAGTAGAAGAGCTCTTAGATGCAATGGATAACTACATCCCAACACCAGAAAGAGCAACAGATAAACCATTCTTAATGGCTATAGAAGACGTATTCACAATATCAGGAAGGGGAACAGTAGTAACAGGAAGAGTAGAAAGAGGAACATTAAAGGTAGGAGAAGAAGTAGAGATAGTAGGAATGACAGATGAGATAAGGAAGACAGTAGTAACAGGAATAGAGATGTTCAGGAAGACACTTGACGAAGCGGTAGCAGGGGATAACGTAGGGGTACTCTTAAGAGGAGTAGGAAAAGACGAAGTAGAAAGGGGACAGGTATTAGCTAAACCAGGAACAATAACACCACACAAAAAATTCAAAGCGCAGGTATATATCCTTTCAAAAGAGGAAGGAGGAAGACATACACCATTCTTCCTTGGGTACAGACCACAGTTTTACATAAGGACAGCGGACGTAACAGGAACAGTAGTAGAGTTACCAGAAGGGCAGGAAATGGTAATGCCAGGAGATAATGTTGAGTTAACAGTAGAGTTAATGGTACCTGTTGCTATAGAAGAGCAGATGAGGTTTGCCATCAGGGAAGGTGGTAGAACTGTTGGTGCTGGTGTTGTTACTCAAATTATTGAATAATTAGAGGTGGAAAAGGATGGTACAAGAAAAAATTAGAATAAAACTCAAAGCTTTTGATCCAAAGGTTTTAGATCAATCTGTAAAGCAGATTATAGATACAGTAAAAAGGAGTGGTGGGGTTATAAAAGGCCCCATCCCACTTCCTACCCAGAGAAAAATCTGGTGTGTTCTTAGATCACCACACAAATTTGAGCAATCAAGGGAACATTTTGAAATGAGAATCCATAAAAGACTTATTGATATTGAAAATGCAACACCACAAACAATAGAAGCCTTAATGGATATAAGCCTCCCTGCTGGGGTAGATGTTGAAATAAAACTAAGCTAATAAGAAAGGAGTGAGTGCAATGCCAAAAGGCATAATTGGTAAGAAGATTGGAATGACAAGGGTATTCAAAAACGGAAAAGCGATACCTGTTACAGTAATACAGGTTGAACCAAACTATGTTGTAAATATAAGAACAGAAGAAAAAGATGGTTACTCTGCAGTGGTTTTAGGTGCCGGAGAAAGAAAGGAAAAAAGGACACCAAAACCACTATTAGGAGTTTTTAAAAAGGCTGGTGTTAAACCTTTAAAAACACTTGCAGAGTTTCCATTAAAAGAAGGAGAAGATCTCCAGCTTGGACAGGAAGTAAAAATTGAAGATGTATTTGAAGTTGGAGATTTAGTTGATGTTACAGGTAAATCAAAAGGTCGTGGTTTTGCATCAGCAATGAAAAGATGGGATTTTTCAGGATTTAAAAAATCCCACGGTTCCAGATACCATAGAGCAATAGGTTCAATTGGAGCCTGTGAAGACCCAGGAAGAGTTTGGAAAAATAAAAGAATGCCAGGTCATTATGGAGATGAAACTGTAACTGTTCTTGGAATGGAGGTTGTGGATATCTTACCTGATAAAAACGTTATACTACTGAAAGGTTCTGTTCCTGGTGCTCCAAATTCAGTAATAAAATTAAAAGAAAGCGTAATTCTTAAAAGAAGAAAAGGCCAAAGAAAATTAAAAAGGGTAAAAGAAGCTTACGCTTCATAAATCAAAGGAATGAGGTAAGAGTAGATGGAAGCTAATGTAGTTAATATAAAAAAGGAAAATGTTGGAACTGTAAATCTAAATGAAAATGTGTTTAACACAGAGGTTAGGGAACATACTATCTGGGAAGTTATAAAATGGCAACTTGCTTCAAGAAGGGCAGGAACAGCTTCAACAAAAACAAGATCTGAAGTTAGAGGTTCAAGAAGGAAGATACTCCCTCAAAAAGGAACAGGAAACGCAAGACATGGAGATAGAAAGGCAAACATATTTGTTGGTGGTGGAGTAGTTCATGGTCCACATCCAAGGGATTACTACTATGCACTCCCTAAAAAAGTAAGAAAAAAAGCCTTAAAAGGCGTTTTATCTATGAAACTTAAAGATGGAGAACTTACAGTAATTGAAGATTTTACCTTTGATGAACCTAAAACAAAGAAAGCTGTAGAAGTATTGAAAAATTTTGGATTAGATAAATCAAAGGTATTACTTGTTTTATCTGAAAAAGATAACAACGTTATGAAATCTTTCAGGAATATACCTAAGGCAAAAGTTTTATTGGTAGAAGGATTAAACACTTATGACATACTTAATGCTGACCATGTCCTTATAACAAAATCAGCTGTGGAAAAAATCAATGAGAGGTTAGGGTAATGAGCAAGAATCCATATGATATTCTTATTCGTCCTGTTCTTACAGAGAAAGCGGTTAAGCAAAATGAAAAAGAGAACAAGCTTGTGTTTGAAGTTGCCATGGATGCAAACAAAATCGATATAAGGAAGGCTGTTGAAGAGATATTAGGGG
>CAYTOE010000205.1:0-2496 GCA_964439255.1 uncultured Aquificales bacterium | reverse complement strand
TAAGATTATAAAACAAAACTTATCTTCAATTCCTGTTTTTATTAAGTTTTACAAACACTTGTAAAAATTGTTTACATTTCTGTGTTTTTCTGTTATTCTAATATTCGAATATTAGTATATTAAAATAGGAGGTTTTGAGGTGCGCAGAAAAATCTTTTTGGCTTTTGTACTTATGAGTACCCTCTTTATCAGCCAGTCTAAAGCTGTTGATATACAGTTTGGGAAAGGTGATTTTTCCATGGAAATGGCTGTTTTAGGTTTTTCCGGAAAGATGACAACTGATGTAACAACGATAACCCTTAATGAAAGCCACAGAAATATATTTGGCAGTAATTTTTTTATAAATTTTGATATCACTTATTTTGAATCTGACAAAGAGAAAAAGATGTTAGACCTTTACAACAGGTATGCAGATGAAGCGTGTCAGTTCTGTAATCTGTGTCCATTTCCACCCTGTAGTGGATGCGCAGAGTTCTGCGACCAGTGTCCTTTTGGCAAGTATGAGGTTGTAGGTTTTGATATGAATTTTGGTCTTGGATACGATGTTCTTAAACAGGGAAAAAACTATCTTGGAATAGGTATCATTTTAGGGGCTACTTTTCCATGGATAAAAGGGGAAAGGGCTGTTGAATATTCTAAGGATTTTATGGATTTAATGAGAGATACAAAAACAGAGGTTATGACTTACAAAATAGGTCCCCAGATAAGGGGAGCTTTTGAGATAATCCCAGGTTTATCTATTCATGGGGATGCAGCTATAGCTTTTCAAAAAGCATGGGTAAAAAATGACAGCTTTTTTATAGACGCAAGTGCCGAAGGTTCCTTTTTTACCTTTAATATAGGGGCTGATTACTCACCCTTTTATATGAAAAAATCATTTTTATCTAACTTTTATCTGACCGCTGGATTAAGATACAAAAAATGGCTTGTAAAAGATGTAGAAATTGAGAATATAAGTATAAGAAATCTTATAATGGTTCCTGTCAGTGATTTGAAAATGGAAACAACAGTTGGTTATATAGGTGCAGGTTATGAATTTTAAAAGGAGGCTGCTAAGCCTCCTTTTTAAAGCAAACTCCCGCTGGACATTCACCCCTTAAATGTGCCTCAAATTCCTCTGGAAATTTTCTCATAGCATCAACTACAGCCTGAGGCGCAGAATAACCAAGCCCACAGATGGAACCAACAGGTATATTTTTAGATAGATGTTTAAGATACTGGTAATCTTTTTCTGTTGCTTTACCTTCTCTAAATTTTTTTAGAATGTTAAACTGCTCATAAGTACCTACCCTACATGGGGTACATTTTCCACAGCTTTCATGGTGAAAGAAGTTTGCTATAACAACAAGGCTGTCTATTATACAGTCATCTTCATCTAAAACTATAGTTGTTCCTGTTCCTCCAAACCCTTTTGGGGAATAATCCATAGGCATATCAAGGTCTTTTTCTGAGTATATGCCTAAAGCCCCTGAAAAAACAGCTTTGAACTTTTTACCGTTTTTTATACCACCTGCCATTTCTATAAGGTCTCTTAAAGTTATATCCATTGTTGCTTCATACACACCTGGCCTTTCTACTTTTCCGCTTATAGGAAAAAGTTTTGGTCCAAAAAACCCTGCAGGTCCTATATTCATAAAATAGGCTTCATAGGTTACTATTATTGGGATATTTGAAAGGGTTTCCACATTATTAACAACTGTAGGTCTTCCGTAAAGACCCCACTGGGGTGGATAAGGTGGTTTTAGTCTCGGATGACCTCTTTTCCCTTCTATACTTTCTATTAGCGCTGTTTCTTCACCGCATATATAAGCCCCTGCTCCTCTATAAACTTTTATATCAAAAGAAAAATCTGTTCCAAGTATATTTTTACCAAGATACCCAGCTTCTCTTGCTTCCTGAATAGCATTCTTCAATATCTGATATCCCGCTGGATATTCTCCCCTTATGTATATATAACCTTCTTCTGCTCCTATAGCATACCCGGCTATAATCATTCCTTCTAATAAAAGGTGGGGGTCTCTTTCTATAATAATCCTGTCTTTGAAGGTTCCGGGTTCAGACTCATCTGCATTACATACAAGGTACCTTGGTTTTGGATTTGCTATTGCAAAACGCCATTTCCTACCGGTTGGAAAACCTGCTCCTCCTCTACCCCTGAGTGTACTTTCTTCAACAAGGACTATAATATCCTCAGGTTTAAATCTGCTTAGGGCTTTCTTTAAAGCGTGGTATCCTCCTGTTGTTTCATACTCTTCTATATCAACTGTCCTGTTTTCTTTCGCTCTTCTCAGTAGAAGGTTTATATTACTGTCAACATAAATCTCAGGTAGTTTTGGGATTTTTTCTCTTATATCCATTTTCCCACCAGATTAAAATTTCTTATTTAAACGCCTAAAATTATAACATTAGCAAATAAAGAGGATTAAATATGCTTTTTTTTAAACCTTTTAACCATCCTTACGAATTTATACAGATTTCAAAACCTCTTGGTCATTC
>CAYTOE010000204.1:0-2512 GCA_964439255.1 uncultured Aquificales bacterium | reverse complement strand
CAAATCGGTTAAAGGCAGGCTTCCCATCGGGGTGGTCTGCCTTTATTCATTTATATACATTTTCAAACAACAAACCAAAGAAGGTGGTGTGAATATGAGAAATGTTAAAAGATTACCTTTTAACCCTCTAAGGAAAAATCTTTCAAGAAGAAAAGAAGTCTTAATGCCTCCAGACCTTTTACATGTACCTAAAAAATCATTTGAAGAGTTTATTCAGTTTAACAAAAATCCTTATGAAAGAGAAAACAAAGGACTTGAGAATATATTTAGAACATCATTTCCGTTTGAAGACCCTAATGGACAGATAACCATTAATTATATAGCCTATGAAATTGGAGACTGGGAATGTGGAAGATGTAGAAAACCACTCCCAGATGATGTTGTGGGAGGAAAAGGTGTTCCATGTCCCCATTGTGGTGGAACATTAATATATAAAGAAAAATACACAGTAGAAGAATGTAAATACAAAGGTTTAACATATAGTGCACCTTTAAGGGTTCTCCTTGAACTTATTGTTAACCAGGTTGACCCTGTTACAGGTGAGGTAATACCAAAAACTATAAGAAAACAGAAAGTTTATTTCGGAGATGTTCCTCTATTAACAGATAAAGCCTACTTTATAATAAATGGTAGTGAAAGGGTTATTGTTTCACAGCTTATAAGATCTTCAGGTATATTCTTTGAAGCTAAAGAGGACAAAACAAAAGATATCCTGACGAGAATTATATATAAAGGTTCCATAATACCTGAAAAAGGTTCAAGACTTGAGTTTGAATATGCTACAAATGTTGAGATATTTAACGCAAGAATAGATAGAAGAAAACTCTTAGGTTCAACAGTTTTAAGAGCTTTTGGTCTGGATACTGCGTATAAAATCTTTAAAACATTTTACAGTGATGTTAAATACTACAAGAAATCTGAAGAAGGCTTTATTGACCCATCAACAGGAGTTGTTTTAAGCATAGATGAGCTTGAGAAAGAGCTTGAAAATGATGAAATATTTATCACATATACAACTGAAGACCAGGACGAGAAAGGAAATATAGTTCCTATAAGGAAAGAAAAATATGTTGAAATAAGAAACCTATCAAAGTATCTCCTTGATGAAAGACTAAATGTAGAAGAAATCGTTGCTGTTTCACCTCTTGTTTTCAGAAAATCTCCTTATGGAAATATTCTTGTTGAAACATTGAAAAAAGATGAACCCCAGATTAATGCCCAGTTTACATTCCAGGATGCAGCAAGGGTTGAAATCTACAGAAAAATGAGACCTACAGACACAGCTGTAATGGATCCCAAGGCTTTCCTTAGAAGGGCAAATGAGCTGTTTAATGCTATGTTCTTTGATTCCCAGAGGTACGATTTATCAAGGGTTGGTAGAGTAAAAATAAACGCAAAAGTTCATGAAATACCAAAGACTATAAAACCTTTAGACCTTGATAATCTTCTTGAAAAATATCCTCCTCTTGCCTTAGGTGAAGATGTTGAAGTAGAAGGGGAAGTTTTAAAAGCTGGAACAAAAATAGATGGAACTGTTTTAGAAAAATTAAAAAATATCAAGTTTAAAGAGATTAAAGTAGAAGCTTATCTTGATGATGAAGCAAGATTTATCCTTCTCCCAGATGTTGTTGCCATAGTTAAATATCTCCTTGAGCTAAGACTTGGTAAAAAAGAGCTTGACGATATAGCTCACCTTGGAAATAGAAGAGTAAGACCTGTTGGTGAACTTTTAGAGAACCAGACAAGACTTGGTCTTGTTAGAATGAATAAAGCTTTCAGAGATAGAGTTGCTACAGTTGATATTGAAGATCCTAATCTAAAACCTGCTGATATGATAAACCCAAGATATGTAACTGGGTCTATATTAGAGTTTTTGAAAGGTGGACAGTTATCCCAGTTTATGGATCAGGCTAACCCACTTGCGGAACTTACCCATAAAAGAAGGCTTTCTGCACTTGGTCCAGGTGGTTTAACAAGGGATAGTGCAAAGTTTGAAATAAGGGACGTTCACCCAACCCACTACGGAAGGGTATGTCCTATAGAAACACCTGAAGGTCAGAATATCGGTCTTATATCTTCAATGACTGTTTATTCAACATTAAATGAGTTTGGATTTCTTGTTTCTCCTTACAGAAAGGTAAAGGATGGAAAGGTAACAGATGAGATAGAGTATCTTGCTGCTTACGATGAAGAGAAGTATGTAATAGCACAGGCAAACGCTCCTATCAATGAAGAAGGAAACTTTACAGCTGAAAGGGTGTTAGCAAGGGCAAAAGGTGATATCCGTCTTGTTGACCCAAAAGAAGTTCATTATATGGACGTTTCACCTAAACAGGTTGTATCTGTTTCAGCATCTTTAATACCGTTCCTTGAACATGATGATGCTAACAGGGCTCTTATGGGTTCGAACATGCAACGTCAGGCTGTTCCTCTACTTAAAACAGAGTATCCTCTTGTTGGAACAGGAATGGAAAAAATTGTTGCAGAAGGAAGTGGTTCTGTAGTTGTTGCT
>CAYTOE010000203.1:0-2536 GCA_964439255.1 uncultured Aquificales bacterium | reverse complement strand
TAATATTAAAACTTTTGAATTATCTCAATCTCTTATGATAAGATAATTAAGATTAATATTATAAGGAGGTTGCTGTGGAAGGACTACACATAGGTGTTATACCCGATATCACAATCTTTGTTCAGATTATTATTTTTCTTATTTTCACAGCCATTATGAAAAAAATCTATTTTGACCCCTATCTTGAAGCCTTTGATGAAAGGGAAAAAACAGTAGAAAATCTTTTAAAAGAAGCAGAAGAAAACAGGAAAAAGACAGAAGAAATCCTCTCTCAGGTTGAAGAAATCTTAGCAAGAACAAAAGCAGAATCCCAAAAGATAATAGAAAAGTACCATCATGAGACAAATGAAATGGTCGCAGACATATTGAAAAAAGCTCAGAAAGAGGCTGAAGAGCTCATTGAAGATGCCAAAAAAGAGGTTGAAAGGGTTGTTGAGATAGAGAAGAAAACCATGGACAAAATTATCGAAAACATGGCTGAGGATATTGTTAAAAAACTACTGTTTGAGGAGAAGGCAGCATGAAAAGAGTTATATTAGCAACCCTTCTTATAGCACCATTTGTTTTTGCTTCAGAAGGTGGCGGACACTCAAGCGAGCTTTTCTGGAAAACGGTAAATACAGTAATACTGTTTGTACTTCTTGCATGGGTTATAAAAAAATGGGGTGTTCCATTTTTTGAAGGAAGAAGAAACAGTATTAAAGACCTTGTAGAAGAAGCCCAGAGAGCACAACAGGAAAGTTTAAAAGCTCTTCAAGAAGCTGAAGCAAAACTTGAAGATGCAAATAATAAATTTGTAGAAAGTTTAAAAATAGCAGAGGAAACAGCCAAAAAAGAAAGGGAAATGGCACTTAAAGAAGCAAGAGAGATGGCTGAAAGGATTAAAGAACAGGCAAAAGAAACTGTTCAGGTTGAAATAAGAAGAGGTGAAAATGAGCTGAGAAGATACGCTGTTAAAAAAGCCCTTGAGATATCAGAAAAAGTTATAAAAGAAAAAGTTAACCCAGATGTTGAAAAAGAGATTATTCAAAAAACATTAAAAGCAATAAGCTAACGGAGGCTAACGTTGAAAGTAGATAAAAAAGTATTAAAAAGGGTTGTTAAAGTTCTGTTAAATAAGCTTCCAAAAGAAGAAGAGGTTTTAATAAAAGCTTCTGATGATTTAAATCTTATTCAAACTTTATTCAGAAAAAATAAGGATTTCAGGAATTTTCTCTTGAATCCTGGAATATCATTTGAAGATAAGAAAAAAGTTTTAGATAACTTATCAAAAGAAGCCCAGTTAAATGAAACAGTAAAAGAAGCTGTAGAATACGTTGTAAAACAAAACAAAGCGAACGTCCTTAAATATATAGCAGATGAGTTCAGATTTGAGATAGAAAAATTCTTTGCTACAGTAAAAGGTGAAATAATAACTGCCTTTCCTATAGATGAAGAAACTGTAAATCAGATAAAGGAAACTATTGAGAAAAAATTAGGTAAAAAGGTTGAGTTTGAAACAAAACAGGATCCTTCTATTATCGGTGGAATGATAGTAAAAGCAGGAAGTTATGTTCTTGATTCATCAATAAAAACACAGCTATTGAAGTTAGAACAACAATTATCAGGATTTTAAAAGATTTAAAAAGATAAAAAGGAGGTTTTAGATGTCTGTAATAAGAGCTGAAGAAATAGCTGAAAGCTTGAAAAAGCAACTTGAAGAATTTGAAGCAAAGGCAAATCTTGAAGAAGTTGGAATGGTTCTTCAGGTTGGTGACGGTGTAGCAAGGGCTTTTGGTCTTGAAAAAGCCATGTACGGTGAAATGGTAGAGTTTGAAAATGGAAAATTAGGGGTTGCTTTTAACCTTGAAGAGGACAACGTTGGTATTATCCTGCTTGGAGATGAAACAGGAATAGAAGAAGGAACAATAGTTAAAAGAACAGGAAAAATACTTGAAGTTCCTGTAGGAATGGGACTTGTTGGTAGAGTTGTTGATGGAACAGGAAAGCCAATAGATGGAAAAGGTCCAATAGAAGATATCGCTTATTACTCACCAGTTGAAAAAATCGCTCCAGGGGTTGTTACAAGAAAATCTGTTCATGAGCCTCTTCAAACAGGTATTAAAGCTATTGATGCAATGATACCAATTGGTAGAGGACAGAGGGAGCTTATTATTGGTGATAGGGCTACTGGTAAAACAACAGTTGCTATAGACACAATCCTGAACCAGAAAGGAGAGAATGTTTACTGTGTATATGTAGCTATCGGGCAAAAAAGAGCTGTCGTAAGACAGATTGTTGAAACACTCCAGAAGCATGGAGCTATGGAATACACAACCGTTGTTGCAGCTACAGCTTCAGACCCAGCTACTATGCAGTATATAGCTCCTTTTGTAGGATGTACAATAGCTGAGTATTTCAGAGACAATGGAATGCATGCTTTAATCATATATGACGACCTTACAAAACACGCTTATGCTTACAGACAGCTTTCACTTCTCCTTAGAAGACCTCCAGGTAGGGAAGCTTACCCTGGTGATGTTTTCTATCTCCACTC
>CAYTOE010000202.1:0-2575 GCA_964439255.1 uncultured Aquificales bacterium | reverse complement strand
AACCTCCTTTTAGAAGAGCAGTTCTGGAATATGGATGAAATGGAGCTCAGGTAATTTTCTGATTTTTATTTTGTTTCCCAACAGGTACCTTATATAACCACTTCTTTTATTCAGTTCTTCTACTATACTTTCTGTATCTTTTAAAGATGATATATAAACTTCAGCTTTACTTAAATCTGGTTTTGTGTCCACCCTGAGGACTGTTATCATATTCCCGGTTTCAGGGGGAAGTTCTTCTAAAAAAATCTCACTTAAAGCCCTTTTTATCGCCTCATTAACTTTTTCCATTTTATGACTTTTTCTTGCCATTAAAAAATCTCCTTGTATATATTTATATGGATTTCTGGATAGTTTGTTTCCACAAAGTTTATTATATTCTGGACAACTTTTTCTGTCTGTGTTTTTTCCGGTGTAACTGTCACAACAGCTATCTGTGCTGTTTGCCACTTATCAAGTTCTCCAACTTCAGAAACAGAAACATTAAACTTGCTTTTAAGTTTTTCTTTCATTGAACGTACAACCATTCTTTTTTCTTTCAGCGAGTTGGCATGTGGTATATACACCTCAAATAAAATGCTTCCTATAAACATTTCTACCCCTTTTAAATCTATTTTTGGAGTTAGAAATATAATCTTTTATAACTTATTCACAAGTTTAAATATTTTTATAAAATCTTCTACCGTTAGCTCTTCAACTCTTGCTGTTTCTGATACTCCTGCTTTTTCAAGTATATGTTTATCTATCTTTGTTCTGAGCATTTTTCTTTTATTTGAAAACAAACCAGAAACAAAATTTTTGTATCTTTTTATATCCTCTACAACGATATTTTCTTTTGGCAAAAGTTTCACAACAGCTGAAGTAACTTTAGGTGGTGGTTTGAAAAACCTCGCAGGCACACTCATTATATAATCAATATCAAAAAATGTCTGTAAAAAAACAGAAAGGAATGTGTAATTTTTTGTTCTTGGTTTTGCTATGAGTTTCTCTGCAACCTCCTTTTGAACCATAAAAACACATATTTTCAGTATATCTATGTAAAATACAGTATTTACAAGGATTAATGATGAAACATTGTACGGTAAATTTCCAACTAACTTTATTTTTTCACCTTTACAAAGCTCCCTCAGATTAACATCAAAAAAATCTTTTTTTATGAGAACAAAGTTTTGATATTCCTTAAATCTTTCTTCTATTATTGGATAAACTGTTTTATCTATCTCTATACCATAGAGTAATTTGGGTTTTCTTTTCAGTATTTCCTCTGTTAACTGTCCTGTTCCAACCCCTATCTCAACTATAATATCCTCTGGTTCCACATGTATTTCATTAACAATCTTTTCTATAACCCCTGCAGATATTAACAGGTGCTGTCCAAACTTTTTTTTCGTTCTAAAGGTCTTATCCATCTTTTTTTTCTACTTTTTCTCTTATCTCCTCAGCTTTAGAACATATAATATCTTTTACCTGTTCCCTTGTATCTTCTCTTCTCAAAGCAAAATCTATTATAGCTTTTATGTAACCGATTTTGTTTCCTGTGTCGTGTCTTATACCTTCAATATCTTTTGAGTAAATAACCTCTTCCTCTCTAAGTTTCATTAATGCGTCTGTTAGTTGGAGTTCTCCACCTTTTCCAAAAGGTGTCCTTTTCAGGGCTGTAAATATATTCGGAGTTAAAATGTACCTTCCAACTATTGCTGATGTAGAAGGGGCTTCATGGGGTTCTGGTTTTTCAACAAGGAAATTAACAAGTCTTATGCTGTCTTCTATAAGTGAACCTTCTACTATTCCGTATTTATACGTTTCTTCTTTTGGAACTTCTGTAGTTCCAAGTACAGATTTACCAAACTTTTTATAAACATCTATAAGCTGTTTTATACCTGGATTTTTCTCATTTATAATCAGTTCATCTCCTAACAAAACAGCAAACGGTTCATTTCCTATAACATGTTCAGCTGTTAATATTGCATGTCCAAGTCCAAGCTGCTCTTTCTGTCTTATATAAACAAAATTTGCCATATCAGATATTTCTCTTATTATATGAACAAACTCTTCTTTTCCTGATTTTTCAAGGGCATGCTCAAGTTCAGGTGCATAATCAAAATGGTCTTCAATAGCTCTTTTATGTCTTCCTGTTACAAATATTATCGTTTCTATTCCAGATGCTACAGCCTCTTCCACAATGTACTGGATGATAGGTTTATCAACAATAGGCATCATTTCTTTTGGGGTTGCTTTTGTGGCTGGTAAGAACCTTGTTCCAAACCCTGCAACTGGAATGACAGCTTTTTTTATTTTTTGCATAAGTAAGCCTCCCTGAAGGTTGGTAAAGAGGATTATATTATAACTTTATACAAAAGAAAATCATTTGACATTAAAAACGGATTAATTGAAATTTTATAAATATAACTACATGAAGGGAGAGTGAATCATGAGAATCTATCTTTTTATTTTAACAGCTGTGTTTCTCATTTTTAATCTCTTTTCAAATGCATCTGAAATTCACAAGAAAGGGATTATTATTCCTGCTTATTTTTATGATGGTCAGATATGGGATAGACTTATAAATGGGAAAAAA
>CAYTOE010000201.1:0-2612 GCA_964439255.1 uncultured Aquificales bacterium | reverse complement strand
GTCTGGATAACACTGTTTATCATCTCTTAAAAAGAAAGGATAGTTTGTTGGTGTCTTTTCTGTTAACCTTCTGTATCTGTTTGTTTCTTTTAAGTTTTGCACTTACGCCCTCCTTTTTGGAGGGCACCGACAACCTAAAAAACTATTGCTTTATTTACCCAATAACGTATAATAATATTAAAGTGTGAGATGTGTTGTCAGTAGGTTGTCGGTACCCTTTTTTCTTTTCAGGGGTTTACCAGCACCCCGCCTACACTTTCCATTATTTAAACACATAAATTTTCTTCTCCTTAAAGAATGCTCTTAACTTTTCTTCATCCAATATATAATAATTTTTCCTTAATCCCCTTGGATAGATTTCTAATATTCCTCTCTCTATTAGCTCATCAGCATATCTACGCAAATAAGAAAGAAAAGAGTTCCTCACAACTCTCATTTCATCTTTATGTTCTTCCCAAAACCTTGTAGCTGGTATCTTTTCCATGTCCATGGTTAACCTCTTAGAAAAATTTACATTCTTACAAAAAAAAAGTCAATACGAAAGAACGTAATTAATTAACAAATGATTTTTTCACAGTTTGAAATCACCAAAATTTCCAAAATCTCCAAAACGGTTTTGTTTTTTCTTTTAGTCTTTCCTGAAGTTCTTTAATTCTCTCATCTTTCTCTTGAATTAGCAGTTTAAAAGCATTCAATTCATTTTCTTTACTATCTAAAGCCATTTTCATACTGTTTAAGGCTATTTGCAAATTTCTATTCTGTTCCTCTAACAATTGTATTTCCTTTTCATTTTTAAATAATCTCTCCTTTAAACTCTTTACAGCTCTCTCTATAACTTCTGTTTGAGTTATCCTTTCCTGTTTAGATATTTCCTCAATAGTTTTTAAAATATCTTCAGATAACCTGAAACCCTTGAGTTTTTTCATTGTTATACACCTATTTAACATCTGTTAACATTTGTATAACTTTTCGTATAACTTTGTATAACACTTTATCTCAATTGCCTTCTTTTAACATAGTTTCTAATAGTGTGATAATGAACTCCAAGAATTTTAGCTATGCTTGAGATAGACACCCCTTTATCAAGCAGTTCTTTTATGTATTCTTTCTTCTCATCAAGTTTGGAAGAATAAGAACCTTTAGGTCTACCTATTTTTTTACCTTCTGCTTTTCTTTTTGCTAATGCCTCTTTAGTCCTTTGGCTAATTAATTCCCTTTCTATTTCACTTGCTAAAGAAAAAGCAAATGCTAAAACCTTACTCTGTATATCGTCTTTCAGCTCATAGTTCCCCTTTACCACATAAACATTAACACCTTTAGATAAAAAAATGTTTAACAGCTCCATTATCTCAAGCATTGAACGACCAAGTCTTGATAGCTCGGCAACGATAAAATTGTCCCCTTTCTGGAGATTTTCTATTAGGTCTTTTAGCTTTCTGTTTTTCCAGCTCACCTTTCCACTTATAGCTTCCTCTATAAACTCCACATTTCCCAGTTTTTTATTATTTGCATATTGAAGTATTGCAAATTTTTGATTTTCTAAGTCCTGTTTGTCTGTTGATACTCTAATATATGCGTATGTTTTGCTCATATTTTTTCTAATTCTTTATATGTAGAGATAATGTTAATACTTTCCTCTAAGCTTAGATTACAGAAATCTTTATCCAAAGTAATTAGGTTATTTATATTATTCTCAATACAAATAGCAAGGAGTAAAGCATCTTTAGGTAATAATCCATATTTTTCACAAACACTAAATAAAATCTTGTGTGTGTTTTTGGTCTGTAATGTAATTTTGAAAAAAGACTTTAGGATAGATTTAATTAAAGGAATAACTTTTTTGTATGTATTTTTTGCTATCTCAGGATTGTTTTTCAAATTCCAATAGGATTTTTTAGAAAAATGCTTAACAAGAATATATAGAATTTCCTCTATTGTGTCTAAAGTTAAATAATATTCATTACTAGGATTGTTTTTTATGAAGTTGATAATATCTATGGCTTCATGATTATTTTTCATGTATTCAATGATTACATTACTATCTACCATAAATTTCTTCATAAATTTCTCCAATAAGTTCTTCTGCAGATTTATCTGTATTCAATATTCCTCTAAGTTTATCAAGAGCTACTTCAGCTTTCCTTTTTTCTTCAAATTCTCTTAAAAGTTTTTCTACTTGTTCGGATGTTAATGATGTTTTTAGCTTTAACTCTTTTTCATCTTTTGTTTCTACTATAACTTTACCCATAACAGCACCTTATTAAACAAAATTTTCATAGAACTAAATATAAAACTCAGAAGCAATTTTACCACAGGACCTTAATTGGATAAAAAATGTAAAATCCCATATTTCCTTATAAAATAAATTTACCAAAAAATATATGAGTTTATATTAAGTTCAATTTACATAAAAAACGGTCGTTTTATTCCAAATTTTATATTCCTGTGTCTTCCTGTGTATTCCTGCTGTCTTACTATATCTGTATAAGTTCAGAAAGAAGGTGGACACCTAGCGAAAAGAATAAAAAAGGAGGTAGGTGTCATGAAAGGAATAATAGGAACAAGTACATATATGTTTTCGTTATTTCCGAAAAAAATCTCAAGCAAAATAA
>CAYTOE010000200.1:0-2650 GCA_964439255.1 uncultured Aquificales bacterium | reverse complement strand
AGGTTATGGTGGTCCCTGTCCTCCTCCCGGTAAACCACACAGGTACTTTTTTAAACTTTTTGCTATAGATATACCTTCACTTAATTTAAAAGGTGGAGCAACAAAATCTGAAGTGATAAAATCTTTAAATGGTCATATAATAGGTACTACCCAGATAATGGGTTTGTATAGAAGATAGAAGCTCCCATGCTTTATGCCTCTGAACCTTTCAGGGGCTTTTTTTATTTCAGGAAGCCAAACTCTTCCATAAGTTTTATATCCTTTGTTTTTTTGTAAACAAGAATCATGTTTTCAGAAACTGTGTTTTTCCTGAATATATCTTTAAGAACGGTAACTTTATTTTCTGTACCTAACTCTTTAAAAATCCCTTTTTTCTTCAAAAAATCTATTTTTTCTAAAGCCTTCTGTCCTATTGTTTTGTATCCATCTCTGTCTATAAACTTTCCTTTTAAAGCGTATCTTGTAGCATTCCATTTATTCTGTTTTAATGTCTGATAGTAAAATCTATCAAATTCATGGTTCTGGGCATAAAGGGAAAGTCCCTGCATAAAAGTTATAATAAGCTCTAATCTTTCAAAGTCTGGATTGGAATCAGATACCCTTAGTTCAACTGTTCCAAGGTCTGGATGGATTCTCACATCCCACCATATATCTTTTATAGACTGGATAAAACCACCTTCTTTAAGTTGAAAAAATAGTCCTTCAAAATCTTCAAAATTTTCAAAATACTCAGGAATTCCAGCTCTTGGAAGCTGTTCAAATATTTTTGTTCTGTAAGAGTTTAAACCTGTAAACTCTCCATAAAAAAATGGAGAGCTTGTTGAAATACCTAAAAAGACAGGTAAATAGTTTATTATCAGATTGTATCCTCTAACAGCAGATTCCTTATCAGGAAAACCAACATGTACATGAAATCCATAAATCAAAAACTGTCTTAGTACTATCTGTAACTCTTTTAATAGTTGAATATACCTATCTTTCGCTGTTATTTCGGTTTCTTCTTTTTTCGCAAAAACATGTGTTCCAAGAGCAGACACTCTGAAACCAAAAGCCTCTCCTATCTTTTCAACTTCATGGAGAGCTTCTTTTAAATAATGAACAACCTCTTCAGGTTTTTCACAAACAGGTGTTACAATTTCAACCATAGAGGTTAATACTTCAGGCTGAACAATATCTTTAAATTTATCACTTAGATTCTCAAATATATGTTTTGAACTGTTTGAAAGGGAATAAGTATTTCTATCTACAAGCTGAACCTCAAGTTCAGCTCCTACAGTAAAAGGCTTCGAGTTTTTAAAATTAAGTCTCATTTTAATACCATACTACTTTTAGAATAACATTTTATCATTAATCTTTAGGTTTTACTTCTAACAGAAGTCCTTTAACTTTTACAACTACAACTTTTTTTCCCTTCTTTATCGGTTTTTTAGAATAAGCATTCCATAATTCCCCCATAACAAAAACCTTTCCTCCATTTTCATCTATATCTGTTTCTGCCACTCCTTCTTCTCCAACCATTCCTTCTATGCCAGATACAGGTTTTTTCATCTGGGCTTTTAAACCTAAGTAGGCTACAGCTAAAAAGAAGGCAGCACTGAAGGCAGCGACTGGAATAATCACTTTAATAGATATATCACCGTATGGAGATTCTGGACTGATAAGAATGATAGAACCAAAGATTAAAGCTACTACACCTCCTAAAGCCAAACCACCAAATGTAGGAGTTATCATTTCCAGCACAAAAAGAATTATTCCGAGAATAATTAAAAGTACACCAAGCCAGTTAACAGAAAGTATATTTAAAGCATACAGGGCAAGTAAAAGAGAAATAGCACCAACTGTTCCTGGAATTATAGAACCTGGATTGTATAGCTCAAAGAATATTCCATAAAATCCTATCATCAAAAGCAAATAAGCAACAGTAGGATTTGTTAACAACGTAAGAAATTCTTCTTTAAAATTCTTTTTGACAAAAATAACTTTTTCTCCTTTGAGACTTAATTTTATCTCTGTATTTTTCTTTTTAATCTTTTTACCATCAATTTTTTTTATTAAATCTTTCAAATCTACAGCTATTACATCTATAACGCCTTTTTTTAAAGCTTCTTCAGATGTCAGGTTTATACTTTTTGTTATCATTTCCTCAATAAGCTTAACGTTTCTTCCTTTCTCTTTTGCTATACTTCTGACAAAAGCAAGCATATCATTGATAACCTTATTTCTCATTGTTTTATCTATATCTTTACCTGTCATTTGAACAGGAGAAGCTGAACCGATATTTGTTAAAGGAGCCATAGCAGCTATATCAGCAGAAATAGTAATAATAGCTCCAGCTGAAGCAGCTCTCGCCCCCTGTGGATAAACATAAACAACAAAAGGTATATACGTATTCATCATATCCTTGATTATCTCCCTCATAGATGTTCCAAGACCTCCGGGAGTATCAAGTTCTAAAATAATCGCAGATGCTCTTTCCTTTTCTGCCTGACTTATAACCCTTTTTATATAATCTGCCATTACAGGGGTAACCGGTTTATCCCATTTTGCAACGAAGATATCAGCGTTTGAAAAGGAAAAAATAAAAAAGAATGAAAGAAAGAAAAATATTCTCATACGAAATCCCAAAAAATTTTTTATAAAAATTAATATA
>CAYTOE010000199.1:0-2704 GCA_964439255.1 uncultured Aquificales bacterium | reverse complement strand
AAACCCCGTTTTGTAGCAGGTTCTTTAGGACCAGGAACTAAACTGCCTTCCCTTGGACATATAAGTTATGATGAGATGTATGAAGGGTATAAAATAGCAGCAAAAGGTCTTATAGATGGAGGAGTTGATGTTTTCCTCCTTGAAACATTTCAGGATCCACTCCAGATAAAGGCTGCCCTCCACGCTGTTCAGGATGCTGCAAAAGAGGAAGGAAAGGATATTCCTGTTATGGTTTCTGCAACCATTGAGCTTACAGGAACAATGCTTATTGGAACAGATGCCCAGACCCTTGCTGTTATAATGGAGCCTTTTGATATTCTTTCCCTTGGATTTAACTGTGGAACAGGTCCAGACCAGATAGAGCAACATCTGAAAAAACTATCTGAAATATGGCCAAAGCCTATCTCAATCCACTCAAACGCAGGACTTCCTGAAAACAGAGGCGGTCAGACATACTACCCGATGGGTGCAGAGGAGTTTGCAGAGAAGGAAAGCAGATTTTTGGATATAGATGGGGTTGCCATTGTTGGTGGTTGTTGCGGGACAACTCCAGCCCATATAAAAGCCCTTGCAGATAGGGTAAAGGGGAGAAAACCAAAGCCGCCAAAGGGAAAACAGCCCCGGGCATTAGCCTCCCTTTACGGCATTCAGCCTCTAAAACAGGAGCCTCCTCCATTTTTAGTAGGAGAAAGGACAAACGCAACAGGTTCAAAAAAGTTCAGAGAACTTCTCCTTTCTGAAGATTACGATGCAATTCTTTCTATTGCACAGGAGCAGGTAAAGGCAGGAGCCCATGGATTAGATGTTTCTGTTAATTTTGCTGGTAGAGATGAGATAAAAGATATGAAAGAGGTTATAAGCAGGTTTAACGAGAAAATACCTATTCCTCTTATGCCAGACTCAACACAGCCAGCAGCCTTAGAAACAGCCCTTAAGCTTATAGGTGGAAGACCAATTCTAAACTCTGCAAACCTTGAGGATGGAGAAGAAAAATTCAATAAGATATGCTCCCTTGCAAAAAGATATGGAGCTGCAGTTGTTCTCCTGACAATAGATGAAAAGGGAATGGCAAAAACAAAGGAAAGGAAGGTAGAAGTTGCTGAAAGAATGTATAAACTTGCCACAGAAAAGCACGGCTTGAACCCTGAAGACCTTGTTTTTGATGTTCTTACCTTTACAGTAGGTTCTGGAGATGAGGAATATAGAGATGCAGCAATCCAGACAATAGAGGCTATAAAGGAAATCAGAAAAAGATATCCAGAAGTTGGATTTGTTCTTGGTATATCAAATATATCCTTTGGACTTGATATGACAGCAAGGAAATATCTGAACTCTGTTTTTCTTCATCACTGTGTTCAGGCTGGTCTAACAATGGCTATTGTTAACCCTAAACATCTTATCCCTTACCATAAAATCTCAGAAGAAGACAGAAAAGTATGTGAAAATCTCCTTTTCAACAGATGGGAAGATGGAGAAGACCCATTATTCAGGTTTATACAGCATTTTTCAAAAGCAAAAGAGAGAGACCTTCAGGCTGAAGAGGATGAGCTGAAAAAACTTCCAGTAGAAGAGAGGATTAAAAAACTCCTTATAGATGGAGAAAAGGAAAAACTTATTCAGGCAGTAGAAGAGGCAAGACACAGAATACCACCTGAAAAAATCATAAACGAGATACTTATTGAGGCTATGAAGGTTGTTGGAGACCTTTTTGGAGAAGGAAAAATGCAGCTTCCATTTGTCCTCCAGTCAGCAGAAGCAATGAAAGCTGCCGTTGATTATCTGAATCAGTATTTACCTAAAAAAGAAAAACAGAGCCAGACAACCCTTGTTCTTGGGACAGTAAAAGGTGATGTTCATGATGTAGGTAAAAACCTTGTTGATATTATTCTTACAAACAACGGATTTAAGGTTATAAACCTTGGAATAAAAGTGGAACTTGAGGAGTTTCTAAAAGCCTATGAGGAGCACAACGCAGATGCTATAGGAATGAGCGGACTTCTCGTTAAATCAACCCTTGAGATGAAAAACAACCTTGAAGAGATGCAGAAAAGGGGAATAAAAGTTCCAGTTCTCCTTGGTGGAGCAGCCCTGAACAAAACATTTGTTGATGAGTACTGCAGACCTGTTTATGATGGTCCGATTTTTTACTGCAGAGATGCTTTTGATGGTATAGAGGCAATGACAAGAATAGAAAAGTGGGATGGTGTTTCTCCCCTTGATACAGATTTAGGGCATAAAGAGGAAGAGGTAGAGGAAAAGGCAGAAGAGAAAAAAGAGGTTAAAATCCCTCCAATAAGCCAGATAAAAATGCCTGACAGGTCTGTTCCTGTTCCAGTTCCTCCATTCTGGGGAAGAAAGGTATGGGTCTATCCAGAAATGGAAGATAAGGATTTTTACAGATATATACAGAACCTTGCTTTTGACTGGATAAACAAAGGAGGACTGTTTAAGAGAGCATGGGGATACACAAGGGGAGATAAAACAAGACAGGAGTATGAAAAGCTTAAAAAAGAGGAGATAATTCCAACATTTGAAAGACTGAAAAAACTTCTCATAGAAGAAAACCTGTTCCAGCCAAAGATAATATACGGATACTGGCCTTGCAGGTCTGACTTTCCAGAGGAAAATGAGGAAAACAGAGAGTGTAGTCTGATTATATTCCCTGAAACAGAAGGATGGACAAAGGATGAAGATGCAAACAGAG
>CAYTOE010000198.1:0-2739 GCA_964439255.1 uncultured Aquificales bacterium | reverse complement strand
GTTTATAAATGGAAGACATTAGACCGGATAAAAGTCGGGGATTATGTAGTTGTCAGCAGGCTTAATGATATTGATTCAGAAAAAGATCTGATCTCAGAAGAAGAGGCTGTTTTACTCGGTTCACTTGTTTCTGAAGGTTATATCTCAGAAAACAGGGTAGGTTTCAATAATACAGATGAGGATTATTCTCTATCTTTTGAAAATGCCCTTGTTTCTACATACGGAGATGTTTACTGCAAATATGAAAGAAGATTAAAAAGTGGAAAAAACATAACTGAATATCAGATTCATAAAAAAGAGGTGATCTCAGACCTGAGAGAAAAGGGATTTGATAAAAAATCATCAGAAAAAGAGGTTCCTTTTGTTGTTCTCCAATCATCTAAAAAAGTCCAAAGAGCTTTTCTAAAGGCTTTATTTGAAGGAGATGGTAGCGTATATGAAGGAAAAGGAACTGTTGTGGTTTCATTTTCTTCCAGTTCAAAAAAACTTTTAAAACAGCTTCAGGTATTACTTTTAAACTTTGGAATAATATCAAGAATACACAGGGATAAAGTAAATTTCAGGCTGATAATTTCCGGATACCACAACGTAAAGCTGTTTAAAGATAAAGTAGGATTTTTAAACTCTAAACAGAGAAGACTTGAAATTTTACTGAATAAATTAAATGCCAGAGAAACAGCAAACAGTAAAACAGATTTTATTCCATTTATAGCTGACTACATCAGAAAAAAATATAAAAACAGAGGCTATAATGAATGGCTTTCAAAACACAATATTGATAGATATCCAAAAATAGCAAAATACTGGAATACCCTGACACAGTTTTTAGATGAAGATGATATAGAGCTATACAAAGAACTTTTAAACAACAAGTACTACTTTGCAAAAGTGAAAACTGTTGAGGAAACAGGAGAAAAGGTTGTTTATTCTATAAGGGTAAACAGCCGGTGTCACTCATTTGTTGGAAACGGAATTGTCAACCATAATACCGAGGCCCGTCTTACAAAACTTGCGATGGAGATGCTCGCAGATATCGATAAAAACACCGTTGATATGAAAGAGAACTTTGATGCTTCTTTGATGGAACCGGAAGTTCTGCCTGCAAAATTCCCAAATCTTATATGTAATGGAGCAGCAGGTATTGCTGTTGGTCTTTCTACAAATATTCCACCCCATAACTTTACAGAGGTTGCAGAGGCTCTTAAGTACCTTGCAGAGTTCCCAAACGCAACAGTTGAGGAGTTGTGCCAGTTTATAAAAGGTCCAGACTTCCCAACAGGAGGAATCCTTTTAACGCCCCATGAAGAACTGATAAAAATATACACAGATGGAAGAGGGTCTGTTACAGTAAAAGGAAAGGCAAGAATAGAAAAGCTCCCGGGAAACAGACATAGAATCATAATATATGAGATACCTTATCAGGTGAATAAAGTAGAGCTTATAAAAAGAATAGCAGAGCTTGTTAGAAAAGGACAGGAGAAAGGTATATCTGACCTTAGAGATGAATCAGATAGAAATGGAATAAGAATCGTTGTTGAGTTAAAAAGAGAAGCAAACCCTGAAAAAGTCCTTAAAAATCTGTACAGAAGAACACAGCTTCAGAAATCTATACCTATTAACCTCACAGTACTTGTGGGAAAACAGCCAAAGACATTAGACCTGAAAGGTATTCTCTGGGAGTTTATAAAGCACAGAATAGAAGTAATAACAAGAAGAACCCTTTATGAGCTTGATAAAGCAGAAAGCAGACTTCACATAGTAGAAGGACTACTGAGAGCCCTTGAGAATGCAGACAGGGTTATAGAAATAGTTAGAGGCTCTAAAGATATTTCAGCAGCAAGACAGCAGCTTACATCAGAATTTGAACTTTCACATGCTCAGGCACAGGCTATTCTTGATATGAGACTGTCCAGATTTACAGCTCTTGAAAGTGACAGGCTCTACGGAGAAGCAGAGGAACTAAGAAGAAAAATAGAAGATTTCAAAAGAATCCTTTCAAGCGAAGAAGAAAAGATAAAGGTTTTCACTGAAGAGATAGACGAGCTTTTAGACAGGTATGGAGATGATAGGAGAACAGTAATTGTTGAAAAAGAAGAGGTAGGTCTAACATTTGAGGAAAAATATATAGCTGCTGTTTTAAGTAGCGGGAGAATTATAAACTATAAAGTAGATGATGAGAAAGAAAAAGAGGAAATATATCAGAAAGTTTTAAATGCTGTTATCTCTTCTGTAAGACCTGAAGAAAAGCTAATCTCTATACAGGAATTAGAAACATCAACGCCTATCTGTTTTATAACAAATAACGGAAAAGCTTACTGGTCTTTAGGAGCTGACCTTCCAAAAGGTGAAGGAAATATAAACTTAAAAGAGGAAGGACAGGAGATAGTAGGAACATCATTTAAAGGAGAGGGAGAAGAAGACAGGCTGTTTATACTGACTAAAAATGGCATTATAAAAAGAATGTCTTATGAAGACATATTCTACAAATCTCAAAATCATTCAATTATTCCTCTATATGAAGATGATGAAGTTGTTACAGCATTTTCAGATGACCATCCATCTTACATAGCTGTTTATACAAAAAAAGGTGACATATTAATGTTTGAAAGAAATCAGGTTAGAGTAACAGGAGATAAAGCGAAAGGAGTTGAAGCGATAGACCTTGATGAAGGAGATGAGGTAAGAGGTGGATTTATCATAAATAGTGAGGAGTATATTCTCACAATAACAGAAAAAGGC
>CAYTOE010000197.1:0-2766 GCA_964439255.1 uncultured Aquificales bacterium | reverse complement strand
TTCCACAAGCTCTTGAGGAGATCAATGAGATACTGTCTCTGCAGAGCAAAAAGATAGAATTGTCCAAGGAAGCAAGAGCAAGAATAACAGATGATAAGGAAGAGATTTTAGATATTCTAAAAGATTACAAAGATGTTATCAGCTTTTATTTTCTGTTTTTAAAAAAAGATAACGCAGCAGAGAGAATTTTACTTTTAGTAGAAGATGTATTTCCTTCCAGAATACACAGGATTTTTGATGTAAAAACAAAAGTAGAAAAAAGTTTTAATCAGGATTATAACTTTGGTAGATTGGTTAGTTTTTTGGATCAGTTCGATAAGTTCTTCTTTGAACTTGTTGACAGGATCTTTAGAGGAGGGTCTATTCAGCTTCCAACAGTTTTGCAGATTTTCAACAAAAAAATCCAAAACGAGTTTGTAAGCTCGAAAGATTACAGAAAAACCACTTTAGATGCTCTTATGAATATAAAATTCTTTGAAGAGTTAGGTTTAATAAAATTTGAGGTTGATGGTATGGGAAAAACAAAGTTTGATGAAATTTATGAAAAAGTAGGAGAATCTCTAAATACACCTGTTAGGCGGGGGATATTTCTGCTGGGAGCTTTAACACAGATGCTTTTAAACATTCAAGGACAAGAAAGAGGAAGCACTCCATTTTTCAAAAACCTAAAAGGGCTAAAAATGAATGAAGAAGACATAAAAGGACTTTTGCCAAAAGTAATTAACAAGCTTATGGAATATGATAGATTCGATAAAGGGAAAAAAGAGCTTGCTGAAGAGATAGCCAAAAATCTTCTTTCTCAGGAAAAATTTGGATTAACAATAGATGAGATAAACTTTTATTTTGCTTCCGGAATGGCACTGGCAGGGGAAGTTGCGAATATTATTTACTCTAAAGGAGCAAAATTAGATGAAGCGGAAAGTCAGACTGTCTGAAGAAGAGATAAATACAATAAAAGAAACAGCAAAGAAAATTTTCGGAGAGAGCGTAAAGGTGTATATTTTTGGAAGCAGAGCAGATATTAACAGAAAAGGCGGGGACATAGATATCTTTATAGAAACAGATAAAGAAACTTCACTTAAGGACGAGCTTAAATTTTTGGTGGAAATTGAGAAAAAAGGAATAGAAAGAAAAGTAGACTTAATTGTAAAAACACCACATAAAAAAGAAAAAGCTATATTCAAGGAAGCTAAAACAAAGGGTGTTTTGATATGAGTTTTATAAGAGAAAACTTAGAATTAGCCAAACTTCATATTGACAGATTAGAAAGGGCTAAACGAGAAATAGAAGAAAAAAATTTGATTGAAAACTTAGATATAAATGATTTTGAAACAGTTAAAGTCTTAGATTCTTTTATTTTTAGATTTATCAAGCTCCAAGATTATTTGGGGCAAAAACTTTTCAGAAGATTTTTGGAAATAATCGGTGAATACTATGAAAATATGAGTTTCTTAGACATTTTAGATAAATTGGAAAAGTTAGGTATTATAAATTCTGCAGATAGATGGATGGAGATCAGGAAACTTCGAAATAAACTTACTCACGAATACCCAGACGAAATCGAAGAAATGAAAGCAGAATTAAAAGAAGCGTTAGATACATTTCCAGAGATAAAAAACACAATCGAAAATGTAGAAAGTTATCTAAAACAAAGAAAACTTATATAAAGGAGAAAAATCATGAGTGAGCCGATTAAAAACCGAAGAGAGTATCTGTTTTTGTATGATGTAAGTTTTGGTAATCCGAACGGAGATCCAAATGATGAAAACAAACCGAGAATTGATGAAGAAACAGGAAGAAACATAGTTACAGATGTTCGCCTGAAGAGAACTATAAGAGATTATCTGAAAGATTTTGAGGGATTAGAGATTTTTGTCAGAGAAATAGCCGACGAAGAAGGCAAAATTCAGGATGCAAAAGCAAGAGCAAAGGATTTTGATAATAATCCGGAGAAAATACTAAAAGAATGCATAGATGTAAGACTGTTTGGCGGAACTATTCCGATAACAACAGGCAAGAACAAAGACAGCTCTATCACATACACAGGTCCTGTTCAGTTCAATATGGGACAATCACTTCACAGGGTAAAACTTGAGTATATAAAGGGAACCGGTGCTTTTGCATCCGGCGCAGGAAAAGAACAAAAAACTTTCAGAGAAGAATGGATACTTCCTTACTCATTTATAGCTTTTCATGGAGTTGCAAACGAAAATTCAGCAAAAGAAACAGGCCTAACAGATGAAGATTTAGAGTATCTTAAAAAAGGAATGTGGGAAGGAACAAAAAATCTGATAACCCGCTCCAAAAACGAGCAACTGCCGAGACTTCTGATAGAAATCATCTACAAAGAAGGAGTTCATTCTCATATTGGAGAGCTCCACAGATATATAAAAATAGAATCAGAAAAGGCAGATGAAGAGCTTAGAAGTACAGACGACTTCACATTAAACATAAACAGGCTCATTGAAGTGTTAGAAGAGGAAGATGAAAAAATAGAAAAAGTTTTATATAAAGTAGATAGAAATTTAAGATTAAATAGAGAATTTTCTTCAGAAAAAATTAATTTTGTGGAAATGTAGATGAACATTTGTGGACTCAGCTTTCCAGATATATACTTTTTAAAACATTTTGAGAAAAGAAAAAGAGAAAAGCTTATTACGGAAAGAGATGAGTATTTAAATATTATAAAATCAACCATTAAGAATGCTGAGAAATTCTATATAGTAAAACAATTTTCAGATTGCAAAGAAAAATTAGTTTTTTATT
>CAYTOE010000196.1:0-2800 GCA_964439255.1 uncultured Aquificales bacterium | reverse complement strand
GTAGAAGATATAAGAGCAAAGGCCTGGAGAAAAATAAATAATTTATAGACTGTATAAAAGTGTTTTTGTAAAACTATTTGAAGGTTACTTACTACTTCTTCATTTCCAATATAGTTTTGGAATTTCCTTTAAACAGTTCGATTAATATATTGGTATCAAGGAGAATCATTTATTTATTTTTCTCCAGGCCTTTGCTCTTATATCTTCTACAGTAATTTCTCTATTTTCCCATATCCCAAATACTGATTTGAAATCAGGTTTCTTTTTTTTCTTTTTTGTTTCAACCTTTATATTTTTTACATAAGGAATGTCCTTTAATATATCTATTAAATGTTTCGCTTTATCTTCATTTGATATATCAATTACTATTTTCATTTTTATAACCCTATTTAATCTTAAAATCAAATATGCTGCTTTTAGCAAGATTTTAACATAGAACATTAGTTTAAATTAAAAGTATATGATTTTTGCTTAAAATCAATATAATAATAAAATGAACTTTGAAAGCTATTTAAAAACCCATCTTGCTAAAAGTGATGGAACAGTTTTAGAAAAACATATAAACGATTTATTAAACCAATTTGAGGCATTTCTAAAATATTATCCTGATGTTTTAGATGAGAAAGAAAAAAAACTTTTGAAAACAGCTATTGAATATCACGACTATGGAAAACTGAATAAACTTTTCCAGTGCAAGCTTCCGGCAAAATATGATTTAAAGCCCATAAAATGTAAAAAAATAAAAGACGACAAAATTCCACATCAGTTTTTATCTCCACTTTTTCTTAGAAATTACGAAAAAAAGCTGAATCCGGATGAGCTTTTAATAATCATTTACTCAATAATAAACCATCATTCGAGAGGACAGGAAAAATATTTAAAAAATAGCTATGCAGGTATAAATCTCCTTTTAGAAGAGATAGAAAACAATATAAAAGAGTTTTTCGGCCATCTAAGAATAACAAGGTTATCGGAAGAAACAAAAAAGTTTTACGAAAAATATCTTGAAAAAATTGTAGAAGAGATAACAAACATAGAAAAACTAAACGAAAACCTAAAAAGAAATTCAGATTTTATAAGAAGTTTGATTAAAATCAGCGGGCTGCTCATAAGAATAGACCACTCGGCATCCGGAGAAGATTTAACAGTAGAAGAACCACCCATCAAAGAAAGCAGAGAAAAACTTTTTATTGAATATTTAAAAAATAAAGGCAAAAAGCCACAATTAAGACCATTTCAAGAAAAATTTAAAGACAGTGAAAACCTTGTCTTAGTAGCAGACACAGGTCTCGGAAAAACAGGACTTGCCGTTTTATGGGCAAAAAGAAAGATGTTTTATGTCCTACCTAACAGAACATCTACAAATGCTATGTTTGAAAATCTTGGAGAAATACTTGGAAAAGAAAATGTAGGACTTCTTCATTCCACCGGTCTTTTTTATGTCTATGAGAATAAGGAAGCTGAAGATTACACAGTTTTAAGGGATTATGATAATACAAAAAACCTATCAAAACCTGCAACAGTATCAACCGCAGACCAGTTGTTTACAGCAGTTTTCAAATATCCTACTTACGAGAAAATTTACTCAACCCTTTCTTATTCTGATATAGTGATAGATGAAATTCAAGGATTTGATCCTGCCCAGATTGTTCCAATAATAAGACAGATACAGGAGACTAAAAATCTTGGAGCCAGATATCTAATAATCACAGCTACACTTCCACAAATAGTAGAAGAAAAACTCAAAAAATTAGGATTTGAAGTAAAAACAGATGATCCTTCTACGATTGACAGCACAAAAAGGCATAAGGTCAAAATCATAGATAAAGATATCTTTTCTGTAAAAGAGCAAATCATCCAAAAAGCAAAAGAAGGAAAAAATGTTTTAATAATCGTTAACACCGTTCCTGTATCTCAAGAACTTTTTACAGAATTATCAGGAGAATATGAAAAAGTTAATCTTCTCCACAGCAGATTTATATGGAAAGATAGAAAACAAAAGGAAGACAGGATAAAAGAAGATTACAAGAAAAACAAAGGCGTTATCTGGATAACCACACAGCTTGTAGAAGCATCTCTTGATATAGATTTTGATGTTTTATTTACAGAATCTGCTCCTGCAGACAGTCTGATTCAGAGAATGGGAAGAGTATGGAGACACAGGAAAAAAGATTATACAGGAGAACCTAACATACATATTCTTACACAAGTAGATGAGAAGAAAGTATCAAAAATATACGAAAAAGCAATAAGAGAAAAAAGCATCGAGCTGATAAAAAATCATTTAGATAAAGAAGAATTTTTGCTCTCTAAAGAGAAAAGAAAGATAGTCAATACTTTATATTCTGAAAAAGTATTAAAACTATTAGGAAGCAGATATTTTGAAAAATGGAAAGAAGTAGAAAAAATTCTAAACTCGAACTGGGATTATCTTTTTAAAAGAGAAGCTCACGAGATATTCAGAGATACATTTACATTTGAAGCTATACCTTACATATTTAAAGAAGAAGTAGAGAACCTCTTAGAAGAATATGAAAAAGCCAAAGAAATAAAAGATAAAAAAGAAAGAAGAATAAAGAAAACCAAAATCTTAAAACAGATAAATGATTACAAAGTTCCTATTCCTGTTTACTGGATATTTGGAGAAGATATGAAAGATAAATCTCCTTACATTGTTCTTGACAGAGATTTAAATTTATACTTACTTGCAAAGTATTTTGAGTATGATAAAAATTTAGGCATAAGAATAAACAAAGAAACTCTTGAAAAATACAATTTTGATGAGGAAATTTTTATTTAA
>CAYTOE010000195.1:0-2812 GCA_964439255.1 uncultured Aquificales bacterium | reverse complement strand
TGTAAATGTATAGAATTTTCAACATAAATTCAACTGTCCCGAAAATTGACTATTTTGTAAACGGGACAATAGATTGAATAAAAAGGGGAAAATCCCCTTTCATTTAAGCTTGTTTTTTAGATAGATTTGAGATGAATTTATATACTACTGGCAGGAGTATTAGAGTAAGAAACGTAGATGTGAATATTCCACCTATCACAACAATTGCTATTGGTTTTTGGATTTCTGAACCTATATCGTTTGTAAATAAGATTGGCAATAATCCTAAAGAAGCAGCAGTGGCAGTGATGAGGATAGGTCTAAGTCTTAATTTCGTAGCTCTTTCTATTGCCTTATTAATATCAAATCCTTCTTCAAGCATTTGCCTTATATAAGAGACAAGAACAACTCCATTTAGTGTAGCTATACCAAAAACAGCAATAAATCCAATTGCAGCTGGAACAGAAAGATTAAATCCAGAAAAATATAAAGCCAAAATTCCACCAATCATAGCAAATGGAACATTTAGCATAATTATTAACGAATCTTTGATTGAGTTATAGTTTATAAAAAGAAGCAGGAAAATCAGCATTATTGCCATAGGAACAACAATTGACAGCTTTTTCATAGCTCTTTCCTGATTTTCAAACTGACCTGCAAACTTTATAAAATATCCTTCTGGCAATTTTATTTCTTTGTGTATATTCTCTTGAAGTTCTTTTATAAAACTTCCTAAATCTCTGCCTTCGATATTTAGCTGAACAAGGGCATATCTCAAACCATTCTCATGTCTGATTTTGAAAAATCCCGGAACAATTTTTACCTGTGCAACATCTTTTAGTCTCAGTAGTGTACCGTCATCTGTTTTGTAAAAAGGAATATTTTTTATTTTTTCGATATCATAAAGATAGCTGTCTGGTATTTTTACAAAAATAGGATAACTGATTAAACCTTTTCTAAGTTCGTTAACTTCCACTCCTGCCATATACTTTCCTACCAAAGACAAAATGTCTTCCACATGAAAACCGTATTTGTAAAGTGTTTCGTATTTTGGAATTATCTGCAGTTGTAATTTTCCCGTTTGAGCTTCTGTTTCAACATCTTCTGAACCTTCTGTATTGCTTGCAACTTCTTCCACTTTATAAGCTATTTCATTGATTTTGTTTAAATCATCACCGAATATTTTTACTGCAACAGTGGCTTTTACACCTGAAAGAAGTTCTTCAATTCTCATTGCAATTGGCTGTGTGAAAATCAGTCCTGCAACTGGTAGGTCTTCTAATTTTTCTCTCAATGCCTTTTCAAACTCTTTTCTTGAACTAAACTCTTTCCACTCTTTATATGGTTTTAAAATTATCCATGTTTCCATATAGTTAACATCCTGTACTTCCCCTTTTTCTGCTCTACCAATTGTTGTAAATACATTTTTCACAACATTAAAACTTTTTGCCTGTTTTTCTATGTATTGGGCTACTTTTTCTGACTGGTCTAATGATATGTTAGGGTCAAGGTATGTTTCTATTAAAACAGCTCCTTCGTCAAGCTCTGGAGTAAATTCTGTTCCAACTTTTGTAAGAAGATAAACACTTACTCCAAATAAAATAACTGTTGCTAAGAATAAAACTGCTCCAATTTTCATAGCTCTGTGTAAAAGTTTTCTGTATCCTTTTTCTATAAGTATCATCACAATGTTCTGCTCTTTTCCGGGCTTTAGTCCAAAATAAGCAAGAACAGGCATAGTAATAAGTGCTACAAATAAAGAGGAAGCAAGGGCAAAAATTATAGTAAGTGCAAGAGGTTTAAAATATTTTCCTTCAACAGATTCAAAACTGAAAATAGGTAGAAAAACAACCATTATTATTAAAATGGCAAAGATAACAGGTTTTGTGATTTCCTCAACAGATAGTTTTATTATTTCTAACTTTGAAATTTTATCTTTTACTGTTTCTCTACTATGGCTTAAATGTCTAAAAATATTTTCAATAACTACAACTGTTGCGTCTGCAAATAATCCAAGACCAATGGCAAGTCCACCAAGAGACATAAGATTTGCTGTAAGCCCGTAGTGTTTCATGAGAATAAATGAGATTAGTAGTGTAAAGGGAATTGATAGAATAACAAGAACAGCAGCTCTGATATTTCCGAGGAAAACAACCATTGCAATAGAAACAAGAATTATCCCTTCAAGAAGAGCTTTTTCTATTGTTGATAAAGCTTTTTCTGTTAGATAAGACTGGTCATAAAGAATTTCAATTTTAACTCCTTTTGGAAGAACTTCTTCATTTATTCTTTCTATTTCAGATTTTAATTTTTCTACGATTTCTTGTGTGTTTTCTCCAATCCTCTTTAAAACAATATTTCCCTGAACCTCTTTTCCGTTTAATGTGAATGCTCCCCTTCTTTGAGGAACTTCTCCTTCTTCTACTTTTGCCACATCTTTAACTTTTACAACCTGTCCATTATCAAACTTTACAGGAATGTTTTCTATCTGTTTTATATTTGTAATACTTCCGACTGTTCTTATTACGAGGTCTCCTTCTGGTGTTTTTGTGTACCCACCACCTGCAAGACCACCGTTTTTATCTACTGACTCAAAAATATCTTCAAGGGAAAGTTTGTATTTTAGCAGTTTTTCTATGTCTGGTTTTACTAAAAATGCTTTTTCTCCTCCCCACTGGACTATGTCTTCAACTCCATTAATAGATTTTAGTAATGGTCTGATTGTCCATTCTTGAATGGATTTAAGGTCTGTTAAAGAGTATTTTCCTGAATTGTCAACAACTGCGTATAAAAGAACATTTCCAAGTCCTGAGGAGTTTGGTCCCATAATAGG
>CAYTOE010000194.1:0-2837 GCA_964439255.1 uncultured Aquificales bacterium | reverse complement strand
TCATTATCAAGATTTTTTAGAACTTTCACAATGTTTTTCGCTATTCTTCTCATATCATTTTCTTTCATTCCCCTTGTTGTGAGAGCTGCTGTTCCAAGTCTAATTCCAGATGTAACCATTGGTTTTTCAGGGTCAAAAGGAATAGCATTTTTATTAACTGTTATATTTGCCTTTCCAAGTGCTTCCTCAGCCTGATTTCCTTTTACACCAAGAGGCCTTAAATCAACTAAAACAATATGAGAATCTGTTCCACCTGACACAATTCTAAGGCCTTCTGCCTTCAGCTCTTCAGCTAAAGCCTGTGCGTTTCTTACAGTCTGGGCTGCATACTGTCTGAACTCAGGGGTCATAGCCTCTTTAAATGCAACAGCTTTAGCAGCTATAACATGCATTAATGGTCCACCCTGTAGTCTTGGGAAAACCCATTTATCTATATCTTTTGCATACTCCTCTTTACACAAAATAAAACCACCTCTTGGTCCCCTTAATGTTTTGTGGGTTGTTGATGTTACAAAATCAGCATAAGGAACAGGAGATGGATACGCTCCACCGGCTATCAGACCTGCATAGTGAGCCATATCAACCATTAAAAGAGCTCCAACCTCATCTGCTATCTCTTTAAACTTTTCCCAATCTATAACTCTTGCATAAGCAGAAGCACCGGCAACAATCATCTTAGGTTTATGTTCTTTTGCAAGTCTGTAAACCTCATCATAGTCTATAAGCTCTGTTTCTGGATTAACCCCATACTGGACAGAATTAAAAACAATTCCTGAAAGATTAACCTTAGCTCCATGGGTTAAATGTCCACCATGGGCAAGGCTCATACCCATTATTGTGTCACCTGCTTTAAGCTGGGAAAAATAAACAGCCTGATTGGCCTGAGAACCTGAATGGGGCTGAACATTTGCATGTTCTGCATTGAAAATCTCTTTTACCCTTTTTATTGCAAGGTCTTCTGCTATATCAACATACTCACAGCCACCGTAGTATCTTTTATGGGGTAGTCCTTCAGCATACTTGTTTGTAAGAACAGAACCTTGAGCTTCCATTACAGCATAGGATGTGTAGTTCTCTGAAGCAATCATCTCAAGATGTTCTACCTGTCTTTTAAACTCCTGTGATATAGCATTAAACAGTTCAGGATCCTGTTTTTTTAAATGTTCTAACAACTATTCAACCTCCTTATTTAAAATTTTTATCCTCAATCTCTTTTATGAGATTTACTCTTTTCTCATGTCTTCCACCTTCAAAATCTGTGGAGAAAAACTCATCAACAATTCCAAGAACAACATCTATGCCCAATACCCTTGCTCCAAAGGCAAGAATATTTGCATCGTTATGTTTTCTTGCCATCCTTGCCATATACTCGTTGGTACATAGAGCCGCTCTTACCCCTTTTACCTTGTTTGCAGCTATTGATATTCCAATTCCTGTTCCACAGATAACAATTCCCCTATCAGCCTCACCTGAGGCAACAGCATTTCCAACAGCTTCACCATAAACAGGATAATCAACCCTTTCATCTGAATAAGCTCCCTTATCTATAACCTGAAATCCCTTCTCTTCAAGATGTTTTTTTACTATCTCCTTATACTGATAACCTGCATGGTCACAACCTATAGCGATTTTCACGAAATTTTCCTCCTGTATGATAAACTATGGTTTAAAAATATTATACATTTAAAGGGAGGTTATCTTATGAAAAAAGTTAAAAATAAACTCGTTGGGACTATTCTGTCTTCTGCTATTTTATTCTCATTTTCATGTGCTGAAAAACCTGCAAAAACTGTAAAATCAAATAATAAACAGATAAAAACAGAGCAGGTAAAAACAGGTTGGGAAAGTTGTCTTTATCCAGAAACTTTAACAAAACAGGAAGTAAAAGATGCTTTAAAACCTTTTTTAAAGGGTCAGGAAGTATTTGATGTAAGAAAATCGAAATTGCCAGGGCTTTATGAAGTAATACTTGTTTACAAAGATAAAGTAACTCCTGTTTATGTTGATTGTAATCTTGAGAACTTCATATTTGGAAGGATTTTCGATATAAAAACAAAGAAAAATATTGTTGCAGATACTATAGAAGAATACACACCAAAAACAGCTGAAATAAGAAAACAGGAGATAATAAAGAGGATAGGCAAAGAAAAAGGGGAAAAACTGATAAAACTCCTCGGAAAAGAAGGTTTAAAAAACCTTAATTTTGTAAATTTAGATGAAATTCCTAAAGACCACAATGTTGTATTGGGAAATCCCAATGGAAAAATAGTTCTGTACTCTATCGAAGAACCTGAGTGCATCCATTGCGCAAAATTTGCACCAAAAATGGAAAAACTCCTGAAAAAATATAAAAACATAAAGTTAGAGGTTATTTTAGTTCCCTGGTATTTCCATCCAGATGGTAAAAAAGTTATAGAAAAGGTTATCTGTGAAAAAGATCCCGAGAAAAAAGTTAAAATATTAGAAGAGGCATTTAAGGCTACAAGAGAAGGAAATAAAGAAAAGATAAAAGAGCTTGGAGAAGACTGTAAATTTGGTGATGCAATCGGACAGAGAAACTGGATTTTCTTTAAGAGAAACGGTATAAAGATGACACCTGCTTTAATACTTCCAGGTGGAATAGTTGTGTCTGATAGGGAAATATTAGAAAATGAAGAAAAACTCAAAAAACTTATTGAAATCATAGTTTCATAGAAATTTCACACAGACAAACATTTAATAATGGAAAATAAAAATCTCAGGAGGAAGAAATGTTTAAAAAGAAATTAATACTGGGGGTGGTCAGCGCTGCCGTATTTACCACTGGTGCAATGGCAGCAGAAAAACCTGTTGTTGAA
>CAYTOE010000193.1:1485-2841 GCA_964439255.1 uncultured Aquificales bacterium | reverse complement strand
GAGTACAGACTGGAAGGATTTGGCAAGTGGTGATTAAAGGCTTGATACAGTTTCCAGGTATCTTTTCAAAAATCTTCCTGTGTAGGATAGGGGATTTTCTGCTATCTCTTCTGGAGTTCCTGTTGCTACTATCTGTCCTCCCCTTTCTCCACCTTCCGGTCCAAGGTCTATAATCCAGTCAGCACTTTTTATCACATCAAGATTATGCTCAATAACAACAACTGTGTTTCCTTTTTCTACAAGCTTATTTAAAACTTTTATCAGTTTCTCAACATCATGGGAATGGAGACCTGTTGTTGGCTCATCAAGCAGGTAAAGGGTTCTTCCTGTATCCCTTTTTGAAAGCTCTCTTGTTAGTTTTATCCTCTGGGCTTCTCCACCTGAAAGGGTAGTAGCAGGCTGTCCCAGTTTTATATAATCAAGTCCCACATCGTATAAAACCTTCAGTTTATTTCTTATTGAAGGAACATTCTGGAAAAACTCAAGAGCTTCAGCAACAGTCATATCAAGGACATCTGCTATATTTTTTCCTTTGTATTCAACAGAAAGGGTTTCCCTGTTATACCTTTTTCCTCCGCAGACCTCACAGGTTACATAAACATCAGGTAAAAAATGCATCTCAATCTTTACAACCCCATCCCCTTTGCATGCTTCACATCTTCCCCCTTTCACATTAAATGAAAATCTTCCCGGGGTATATCCTCTCATTTTAGCCTCTGGGGTTGCAGCAAAAAGTGCCCTTATGTTGTCAAATACCTTTGTGTATGTTGCAGGGTTTGAACGGGGTGTTCTTCCTATTGGCGACTGGTCAACATTTATCACCTTGTCTATATGCTCCCATCCTTCTATCTTTTCATGCTTTCCAACATACTCATTTCTGTGGTGAAATCTATTTTTTGCAGCCTGCCAGAGAATATCGTATATAAGGGTTGATTTTCCACTTCCTGATACCCCTGTTATTGCAACAAAAAGACCAAGGGGTATCTCAACATCTATATTCTTAAGGTTATGCTCCTTTGCTCCTCTTATGATAAGTTTTTTATCCGGGTCTGGTTTTCTCCTTTCTTCAGGAACCGGTATTCTGAGTTTTCCGCTAAGATACTTTCCTGTCAGGGATTTTTCATTTTCCATTATCTCTTCAGGTGTTCCCATGGCAACAACCTCACCACCATAAACACCGCTTCCAGGACCCATATCTATAATAATATCTGCCTCTTCTATTGTTTCCGGGTCATGCTCAACAACAATAACTGTGTTATCTAAATCTCTCAGCTCTTTCAGTGTGCTTATCAGTTTTGCTGTGTCCCTTGGATGAAGACCTATTGATGGTTCATCAAGGACATATAAAACTCCTGA
>CAYTOE010000193.1:0-1385 GCA_964439255.1 uncultured Aquificales bacterium | reverse complement strand
TTTATAAGAACATAAAGGGCTTCTCTTCTTAGCCTTGAACCGTGGCATACAGGACAGGCAACCTCTTTTATATATTTTTCTAGCTCTTCCCTTTGCTTTTCATTATCAGTTTCAAGATACTTTCTTTCTAAATGAGGAACTATCTCTAAAATAAGCTCATCTTTTACCTCTTCTGGCAGGTCTTTAAACTTTGTGTATTTGTTTACTCCGTTGTAGAAAAGAATATCAAAGACCATTCCCTTTATATATTTGAAATAAAAGCTGTCTGTTATTCTGAAAGCCTCTATAACAGACCTGTTGTAGTCTATCAGAGCATCAATATCTATCCTGTGGATTACTCCAAGCCCTTTACACTCAGGACATGCTCCGTAAGGGCTATTAAATGAAAAAAGTCTTGGGGAAAGTTCTGCTATTGAAAATCCATGTTCCGGGCAGGCAAACTTTTCACTGAAAAGGTAATCTTTTCCTTCAGAGAGATTGTTTATAACAACAAGACCATCTCCAAGTTTTAAAGCCTGCTCTATGCTGTCAACAAGTCTTGACCTTATACCCTCCTTTATTATTATTCTGTCAACAACAATCTCTACTGTGTGCTTTTTGTTTTTCTCAAGTTTCGGGACATCCTCAACCATATAAATCTCACCATCAACCCTTACCCTTGGATATCCCATTCTGTTTATCTTTTCAAAAAGGTCTTTATGTTCTCCTTTTTTACCCCTTACAACTGGAGCTAAAATCTGTAGTTTTGTTCCTTCAGGGAATTTTAAGACCTGCTCTGCTATCTCTTCTGGAGACTGGGATGCAATAAGACTGTTACATTCAGGACAGTGGGGCTTTCCAACCCTTGCAAATAAAAGCCTCAGATAATCATAAATCTCTGTTATTGTCCCAACTGTTGAACGGGGGTTTTTTGATGTTGTTTTCTGGTCTATAGCAATTGCAGGAGAAAGACCGTCTATACTGTCAACATCAGGTTTTTCCATAAGACCTAAAAACTGTCTCGCATAGGCAGACAGACTTTCAACATACCTTCTCTGTCCTTCTGCGTATATGGTATCAAATGCAAGGGATGATTTTCCTGAGCCTGATGGTCCTGTTATTACTATAAGCTTATTTTTTGGTATCTCTAAATCTATATTTTTCAGGTTATGCTGCCTTGCCCCATGAATAATGATTTTTTCCATGAAAAACCCCAGTCAAATTTTAATTGAAAAAACAATTTAATCTATTACTTTTCATTGGACAAGTATAAACTACACAATTAAAATTAAGCTATCAAAAATTTAAGGTTAGGTAAAAAATGGAAGCAAAAATTATAATAGGTGATAGCCGGAGAATGCCTGAAATAAAAAACAGCTCTGTTCAGCTTATTGTAACATCCCCTC
>CAYTOE010000192.1:0-2888 GCA_964439255.1 uncultured Aquificales bacterium | reverse complement strand
GCAACAGGCAAACTTGAACCTCACGTAGCTGTTGATGTTGTAAAAGGCATAGCCGAAGGATGTAAAGAAGCAGATTGTGCATTGATAGGTGGAGAAACAGCAGAAATGCCGGGAATGTATAAAGAAGGAGAGTACGATCTGGCAGGTTTTGCTGTAGGTGTTGTAGAAAAAGAGAAGATGCTTGATGGTTCAAAAACAGAAGAAGGGGATATTCTTATAGGTCTTGCCTCTTCAGGGGTGCACAGTAACGGATACTCTCTTGTTAGAAAGCTCATTGAGATGAAAGGATATTCCCTTGACACTTATATAGATGAAATAGGAAAAAAACTCTGGGAAGAACTTTTAACACCTACAAAAATATATGTAAAACCAATACTGAAACTCTCTAAGGAAGTGGAGATCCACGCTATAGCCCATATAACAGGAGGAGGAATTCCTGGAAATCTTATAAGGGTTCTGAATGAAGATATAAAAGCTGTTATTGAAGAGGGTAGCTGGGAGGTACTGCCTGTTTTTAAATGGATACAGAAAGAAGGAAATATTCCAAAAGAAGAGATGTATAGAACGTTCAATATGGGAATAGGTATGATTTTAGCGTTACCGGAAAAGGATAAAGAAAGAGCTATCTCTATTTTAGAGGAAGAAGGCGAAAAACCATATATTATTGGGTACCTTGAGGAAGGTGAAAAATCTGTAAATATTTTATAAAAGTTGGGGGAGTTTAAAATTATTCTTTTTCCTGAAAAAAGAGGATAGAGTATGCCTTTAAAAAAATATATAGAAAAGGCTAAAAAAATATTAGATAAAAACTGGACAGGGTATTATACAGTTCCTTCAGTCCACCTTTACCCCCATCAATGGAACTGGGACAGTGGTTTTATAGCTATTGGTTATTCCCATTACAACACAGAAAGAGCTATTAGAGAGATTGCCCACCTTTTTAAAGCTCAGTGGAAAAATGGGATGGTACCACAGATTGTCTTTAATGAAAAAGCCCTTGGAAAATACTTCCCTGAACCTGATTTCTGGCAAACAGAAAAATCTCCGTTTTCACCTGATAATGTTCTTACTTCAGGTATAACCATGCCTCCAATCCATGGTTATGCCGTTTTAAAAATTTATGAAAATGCAAAAAATAAAGAAAAAGTTATTCCTTTCCTTAAATGGATATTCCCGAAAATAGTTAAATACCACAGATACCTGTACCTTGAGAGAAATCCAAAAGATAATGGACTTATATATATAAGACATCCATGGGAATCTGGCATGGATAACTCTCCCCTCTGGGATGAACCCCTTGACAGGATTGATATAAAAAAAGTAAAAATTCCTTTCTTTACGAGAAAAGACGATAAAATAATAGACCCTGAACAAAGACCAAAAGATGTTGATTATAAACGCTACGTCTATCTTGTTGACATTTTTAGAAAAAATCTTTATGACGAGAAAAAGATATTTCTTGACTGTCCTTTTATAGCTATTGACCCTCTTTTTAATTCTATACTATGTGCCTCTAACGAAGCTCTTATAAAAATAGCAGACATAATAGGAGAAGACTACAAAGAGATAGAGGGATGGTTAAAAATAACATCAAGGGCTGTTAGAGATGAGCTTTACAGCAGTAAAGATAAAATATTTTATGGATATGATTTTATAGGTGAGAAACTTTTAGAAAAACCTACAGCAGCAGGATTTATCCCTCTCTTTGGAGGAATACCAACAGAACTTCAGGCTGAAGAACTTTACGATTATATGAATTCAGCAAATTTTTGCCATATTCATGAAGAAGAGTGCTTTGCCATACCAAATTATGATAAAAAGAAAAATGACTTCAGTAGAAAAAATTACTGGAGGGGACCTGTCTGGATAAATATAAACTGGATGATTTATCAGGGGCTTAAAAGATACGGTTTTAAAAGAAAAGCTGAACACCTTGAGAGAACAATTCTTGAACTCCCTATAAGATTTGATTTCTATGAGTACTTTGATTCATTTGAAGGAACAGGTTATGGGACAAGGGATTTTTCATGGACAGCAGCCCTTTTTATTGATTTGGCGTATGAATATGAAAAGCAGAAAGAAATAGAAGAAGAGTTTCCCATATTTGTAAAAGAAACAGTTATAAACAAGAATGAAAATCGGATAAAAATCAGAAATCAAAAATCTATATATGAGAAATTCAACAGCACAGTTAAAAAGATATTTGAAAAATATGTTTCAGATGGTTCTGTAAAATATGAAAAAATAAAAATTTCACCAGAATACAAAATCTACAAAACAGTTTCTGCAGACCTTGAAAATTTTAATCCAGAATTTTTAAACACAAATGCCAAACTGTCATTTTTTATTAATCTTTACAATATTATGGTAATAGATTTTGTTATATCAAAAAATATTAAAACATCTGTAAGAGAAATAGAGAACTTTTTTACAAACTTGAAATACATAATAAACAGAAGAAAAATATCCCTGTACGATATAGAATTTTTTTACCTGAAAGAGATAAAATTAGAAAAAAATGTAATTAAGAAAGTACCCTTCTCCCTTGTGAGAGGTTCAAAAACATCACCTCACCTTAGATTCTTCAATGAAGAAAATCTGTATGAAAATCTCGACCTGTCCATAAAAGATTACCTTTCATCTTCTGATCTTGTGTTAATTCCTGAAGAAAAAACAATACTTGTTCCTGAATTTATAAGATGGCACACAGACCTGTTCAGAGAGATAAATGATATTAAGACAATTTTAGAAAATTTATTGAAAAATAGTAGAAAAAAACACCTTAAAACTTCTGAATATATTGATTTCTTTGATTTTGATTGGAGCTTAAACAGGTAATAGATTTGTTAGATTTTTGTGATGTTATAATAGATAAATCAACAAAATGG
>CAYTOE010000191.1:0-2894 GCA_964439255.1 uncultured Aquificales bacterium | reverse complement strand
AAACCATCTAAAATAAGCATTTTTCCAAACTCAGGGGTATCTAAAACAAGAATTTCTTGATATTTTGATTTTATTCTTTTAACCTCCGTAGCTCTAACGGTAATACCTACATTTTCTGTCCAGTGTTCTGTAAACCAAATCAATTTTTTGACCTCCTGAGAATTTAATCATATATATTACCATTCTGCTTTTAATAAAAATTTTTTATATTATAAGGAAAAAAAATCAGGGGTAAGGGGTATGTATAGGGAGCTTCTTATAGGAAACAGGCATATGGCTATAAATATAGACAGATATCTTTCTATCAGAGATTTTTATTATCCCCATGTTGGTCAGTTTAACCATCTTGGTGGAAGAAAGATTCTATTAGCTGTAAATGTTGATGGTAAAACAGAGTTTATAGATGACAGATGGAATATTGAATTTTCATACAGGAAAGACTCACTTACAGGTTTATCAAAGGCAAAAAATGAAGATTTAGGATTAGAACTTGAGATTAATGATGTTGTACATAAATATATTCCAGTATACATAAGAAAGATAAAAGTAAAAAACCTGTTCAGTGAAAAAAGAGATATAAAAGTATTCTTTTACCATGATTTTGCTTTAAATGAGACAGAGGTAGGGAATACGGCTCTTTTTCATCCTGAACTTAACGGGATTGTACATTACAAATGGAACACATATCTGCTAATCTCTATATTCCCTGATCCTTTTGAGTTTACAGTTTCAAAAAAAGAGTACTCTTCACTTGAAGAGATAAAAGAAGGAAAACTTTTAAACAGGCTTATTGTAAGAGGAGATATAGACAGTGGAATAGGGTACAGTCTAAGTTTAGAGAAAGAAGATGAGAAAAGCTTTTACTACTACATAGTTGCTGGGAATAGCTTTGATGACCTTGAAGAAAAGAATAGAAAAATAAAGAATGATGGCATTCAGCACCTTATAGATGAAACAGAAAGGTACTGGAATGTATGGATAAAGGAAAAAAAAGCATTAAAATACGATATTCCAGAAGATATTCAAAAACTGTTTGAGAGAAGTCTCTTTATTATAAATGCCCATATAGACAGAGGAGGAGCTATTATAGCTTCTTTAGATTCAAGTATTTTCTACAGATTCAATAAAGACCATTACAGTTATTCATGGCCGAGGGATAACGCCTTCATTGTTATGGCTCTGGACAAAGCAGGATTTGGGCATATATCAAGGAAATTTTTTGAGTTTGCCTCAAGAACAATTTCTAAAAAAGGATACTTTTTACAGAAATATATGCCAGATGGTTCATTTGGCTCTTCCTGGCATCCATGGAGTGATTCAAATAAAAAGCCACAGCTACCAATACAGGAAGATGAGACAGCCCTTGTTATCTGGGCTCTTTACAAACATTATCAGGAAACAAGGAATATAGAGTTTATAGACAGAATGTACAACAGGCTTGTTAGACCAGCTGCAGATTTTATGTCCTCTTTCATTGATAAAGAAACAGGACTTCCTGATAAAAGTTATGACCCATGGGAAGAGAGAAGGAGTATTCTTACTTATACATGCTCAACAGTTTATGCAGGGCTAAAAGCGGCCTCTTATATGGCAAATCTCACAGGTAACGATGAAGAGGCTTTAAAATACGAGGAATCAGCTGAAAGTATAAAAAAAGCGATTTTAGAGCACTTATATGACAAAGAGGAAGGAAGATTTTTAAGAGCTATAGATAAAGCTGAAGATGGAAGATTGATAAAAGACAAAACTGTTGATGCAAGTTTATCAGCTGTCTTCTTTACAGGGTTTTTACCTTTTGATGATTTTAGAGTTGAGAAAACAATGGAAGCTATTGAAGAAAAACTGTGGATAAAAAAAGGAATAGGTGGCGTTGCAAGATTTGAAAATGATTTTTACCACAGAGTAGATAAAGAACTTCCAGGCAATCCATGGATAATAACAACCATGTGGCTTGCAGACTGGTATATTGAAAAAGGCGATTTCCAAAAAGCCTTAGAACTGTTAAAATGGGTTGTTGATAGACAATCACAGGCTGGCTTACTTGCAGAACAGTACAATCCGTATACAGGAGAACCTTTATCTGTAATCCCTTTAACATGGTCTCATGCGGCTTTCTGTAGCACAGTATTAAAACTTAATGAAAAAATATAATTGTAAGCTTAGATTATTTGTATATAATTTAAAGGGAATAATAAAACTGGAGGAAAGTATGAAATACTTTAGTGTTGATGAGGCAAATAGTATCTTGCCCCAGATAAAACTTCTTGTTGATGAGATAAAGGAAAAGAGGGAAAAACTGTACGACGTTATAGAAGAGTATGAAGTTGAAACAGAAGAAGAAAATGATGAACTTGAGATTATGTATTTGAAAACCCAGATAAAAGAGATGAATGACAACATAAATGAACTTATTGAGATAATAGAGAGCTTTGGAATTTATGTTAAAGGTCTTGACCCATTTTTAGTTGACTTTCCTGCGAAACATAATGGTGAAGATATTTTCTTATGTTGGAGAGAGGATGAAGAAACCATAGAATACTGGCATAAAGTAAATGAAGGATTTGCAGGAAGGAAACATATATCATTATTAAATGAGACAAAATCAAATAAATATAAGATATAATGGTTAGGTAAAACTAACCAAGGAGGGTGAAATGTTGGAAGTAGATGTTATCGCAAACCTTAGAGAAGCTATAAAGGCAGACAAAGAAAAAGAAAATCTTGGGCATGTTGACATTCATAAGGCAAGGGAACTTATTGAAGAAGCAGGAGCCATTTTACTTGATGTTAGACCTCCTGCAAAAGTAGAAGGTGAAAATGCAGAAGAAGCAAATGTCCCAAGTGCTTACTATGTTCCTGTAAATGAATTTGTAACCCATTACGAAGAGGGGAGA
>CAYTOE010000190.1:0-2947 GCA_964439255.1 uncultured Aquificales bacterium | reverse complement strand
GTTATAATTGTTAACGTGAAAAAATAATGATTTTAAAGAGTTCTAAATGAGAAAGTACGTTGGTTGTTCCGGATACTTCTATAGAGATTGGATAGGCGTTTTTTATCCGGAGGATTTAAAGAGCTACAAATGGCTTGATTTTTACTCTAAACATTTTAACACTGTCGAGATAAATTCAACTTTTTACCACTTCCCAAAGAAGAAAAATATAAAGACCTGGATTAAACATGTTCCTGAAGATTTTATTTTTTCTGTAAAAGTAAACAAGCTAATAACCCATATAAAAAGATTTTCTAAAGTTCAGGATACCCTTGAGCAGTTTTATGACATAGTTTCTTCAGGTCTTGGAAAACATCTTGGGTGTTTTTTATTCCAGCTTCCAGCTTCTTACAAATTTTCAGAAAGAAATCTGAGTAAAATCATTTCTGTCCTTGACAGCAGATTCACAAATGTTGTTGAGTTCAGAAATGAAAGCTGGTGGAATGATAAAGTCTTTCAAACGTTTAAAGAAAAAGGTGTTGTGTTTTGCTCTGTTAGTGCTCCAGATTTACCAGATAATCTTGTTATAACGTCTGATACAGCCTATATCCGTTTCCACGGAAAAGAAAACTGGTACAGGTATTTGTACAAAAAAGATGACCTTGAAACGTACGCTGAGAACGTTAAAAAAAGCGGTGTTAAAAATATTTTTGCTTATTTTAATAATACCTATGCTGGATATGCGGTTATTAATGCCAAACAGTTTATTGAACTTTTAAAAAAGAATAAATAAGCCTCCTATCAGGGTTATTAAAAAAGATACCCATATAAAAGGTTTCAGATATTTATCTCCAAAAATAGATACATATACAGATTTAAAGAATGCGTTTGATATAACAGCTATCAGTATTCCGTTAGAAGCCATTTTTTCCAAAATATTTCCATCTTTTGCTAAGTTTGATAGAGATAATGTTATCGCATCAACATCTATTATTCCTGATATCAGACTTGCCATATATATACCGGATGTCCCATAAAGATGATTTAAAAACTTTGTCATGAATATAACAAAAGCATATATAATCCCAAACTGTAGTGCAGAAGAAATCTCAAATGGGTTTGAAAATTCCATTTCATTTACTGAAGCTTCTAAAATTTTTTCTCTGTTTTTTATATACAGAAAAAATATAAGAAATATATATCCAACAGAAATAACCGCTAAAGGAGGTATAAGGCTTTTAAGAATATCTTTATTCACTATACCAGCGAGAAATATAACCCTGAAGTTCATTATAAGCCATGCCAGTATAATTCCAAAAAGAGCTGAGTATATAACCTGTTTGTACTTCTTTGAAAGTTTGGAAAGTTCATAGCTAACAGCTGTTGAGGATATAAGTCCTCCAACTATACCGGTTAACCACAATGATTTTGTTCCTTTTAGTCTGAGTATAAAGTAGGATATGAAATCTAAAGATGAAACAATAACAACCATCTTCCATATACTTTTTGGATTAAACGCATTTAGGGGACCCATATCCCTATCTGGTAAAAGAGGATATATAACAACAGTTACAAGAGCAAACTTTATTATCGCTAAAATATCATCTTGAGAAAGGGTTTTTGCAAAACCTTCAAGTGTTTTCTTAATAGCAAGCAAAAAGGTCGTTATAACAGAGAGGAAAGCTGCAACATAGTAATGCTCAAAATAAACAAGAACACCTATTATAAATGTTATAAGTATAGCTATCTCTGTTGTAGCTCCTGTATCTTTTGGATATTCCATATAAAAATTCAAAAGTGTTAAAAGAATGATACCGCTGAATGTAATCCAGAAAATACCTTCCCAGTAGTTTTGATATATATAACCAGTAAGCGTTCCAAGAATTGCTATAAGGGGAAATGTTCTTATACCGGCAAAAATCTCCTGCTTAGTTCTACTTTCCCTTTCAAGACCTATTAGAAAGCCTGTTGCAAGTGAAAAAATAAGCTTAAAGATTAGCTCTAAAGATTCTTTGTCTATATTAAAGCTCATTTAATTCCCTTATAGATGTATTTAAAAATTCAATAATTTCTTTTTTTAATTTCTTTTTTCTGTATCTACTTATTTTTATAATAACCCCTTCTTCCCCTGGATATATAACTTTTTCTAATGTTTGTTTAAATATAAGATTATCGTCTTCCAATATGCCTGCATAAACAAGACAATCCCCAAGGGTTTTCATAATATTATCAAGGTCTCTTCTCCTTTTATTTGGCAGTATAAAAAGTATTTCGACAGAAACAGGACTGTTAAAATACAGATTTTTTTTCTCATTCTGTATCTGGAGTTCCCATATAGCTTTATTTATTTTTGTTGAAACATCTTTTGGAACAATATATCTCTTCCCTGATTTTGAAAAAGCTCTTGTATTAACTTTTACTCTATTTGCTTTTGAAGGAGGGATGAAAGATAACAAAAATATGTTTTCATTTTGAGAGTTTATTTTCATTTTGAAAACCTCTTTTAATGCGAGATAAAAAATATATTAATCTTATAATAAACGAATTTTCTTATTTTAAAGGACTCTTCTGGATTGGCATAATTTTTGCAACTTTAGATTAAATTCTTCTCTGAACAAGAAATAACAAGGGTTAGATGTTGTTAACTTGGATTTTATGTTATATATTGGACTAAACATTTGGATTTGATGTATGTCAAATTTATATCCGAATAAGCTTAAAATTCATCTATAGGAGGTACATTTCATGAAAAAATTCAAACTTTCTGTTTTGGCATTAGCAGGAGCGGTTGCATTCTCTGCATCAGCAAAAGCCGCTGATTTTCTTATCTGGGTTGATGATGCAAAGAAAGTTTTTGACCAGAAAGGAGCCGTTTTTGTAAGTGGAGATAGTGATAAAAAATTTAAAGCTGGACATATTCCTGGTTCTGCTCATGCTTTTGCCCATGACCTGCACCTTTTAAGTGATA
>CAYTOE010000189.1:0-2950 GCA_964439255.1 uncultured Aquificales bacterium | reverse complement strand
GCTTTGCATTTACTAAAAATGGCTGGGTTCAGTCTTATGGAACAAGATGTGTAAGGCCTCCTATTATTTACGGAGATGTTTCAAGACCTGCTCCAATGACTTTAAAAGAAACTCTATATGCTCAAAGTCTTACTAAAAAACCTATGAAAGGAATGCTTACTGGACCTGTAACAATTTTAAATTGGTCTTTTTACAGAAAAGATATTCCTAAAAAAGAGATAGCTTATCAGATAGCTATTGCTTTAAGAGATGAGGTTTTAGACCTTGAAAGAGAAGGAATAAAAATTATTCAGATAGATGAACCTGCATTTAGAGAAGGTCTTCCTTTGAAAAAAAGAAAGCAAGAAGATTATCTAAACTGGGCAGTAAAAGCATTTAGATTAACAAACAACACAGTTCAGGAGACAACACAAATTCATACTCATATGTGTTATTCAGAATTTAATGAGATTATTGAGTGGATTTATGCAATGGATGCAGATGTTATTTCAATTGAAGCATCAAGGTCAAAAGGAGAAATTATTGAAGCATTTGAAAAATTCAACTACGACCACGGAATAGGTGTAGGAGTTTATGATATCCACTCTCCAAGAATTCCTTTAGTAGAAGAAATGCTTGAAATAGCAGAAAGGACTGTTCAGGTAATAGATAAAAATCTTATATGGATAAATCCTGACTGTGGACTAAAAACAAGACAGTGGGAAGAAGTAATCCCAGCTCTTAGAAATATGGTTCAGGTTGCAAAAATACTCAGAGAAAAATACGGCTCAACTTATAACTGGTTATCTTTAGAAAAAATAACAAACTGACTTTCCTTCAGGCTAATATCTCCAGAAAACAGGTATAATTTATAGAGTTATCTGTTTTCTGGAGGTTTTTATGAAAAAAAATAAGGTTGTTATTTTAGGAAGTGGTCCAAACAGGATAGGACAGGGTATAGAGTTTGACTATGCCTGCGTTCACTGTGTTTGGGCTTTGAGAGAAGAAGGTTATGAAGCAATAATGGTGAACTGTAATCCAGAAACTGTTTCAACAGATTATGACACATCAGACAAACTTTTTTTCGAACCTATCGTTTATGAGGATGTTGTAAATATAATAGAAAGTGAAAAACCGATAGGTGTGGTTGTTCAGTTTGGAGGACAAACACCTCTTAAACTTGCTGTTCCACTTCAAAATGCAGGCATAAACATACTTGGAACATCGCCAGAAAGTATTGATATAGCAGAGGATAGAGAAAGATTCAGGGAGCTTATTATAAAGTTAGGTCTTAAACAACCAGAAAGTGGTATAGCAAAATCAAAAGAAGAAGCTATTATAACTGCAGAAAAAATAGGGTATCCAATTCTTGTAAGACCTTCTTATGTTTTAGGTGGAAGGGCAATGAGGCTCGTTTATGATACTGCAGAACTTCTTGAGTACATAGAAGAAGCTGTTTATGTAACAGAAGATAAACCCCTTCTTATAGATAAATTTTTAGAAGATGCAATAGAACTTGATGTTGATGCTGTCAGTGATGGAGAAGATGTCCTTGTTGGAGCTGTTATGGAGCACATTGAAGAAGCAGGTATCCACTCAGGAGATAGCGCAACATGTATTCCACCTTATACACTTCCAGACGAAATAGTGATAAAAGTAAAAGAACAAACAAGACTTTTAGCAAAAGCTTTAAATGTTTATGGTCTTATGAATGTTCAGTATGCCGTCAAGGATAATGAGATTTACATAATAGAGGTAAATCCAAGGGCTTCAAGGACAGTTCCATTTGTAAGTAAAGCTATAGGATACCCTCTGGCAAAATTAGCTTCAAAAATAATGATAGGGAAAAAACTAAAGGAGCTTGTTCCTGAAGTTTTTGAGATAAAAGAAAAACATCCTGCAACAGACTTTAGAGGAAAGGATTTTAAAAGGTACTCTGTAAAAGAAGTTGTTTTTCCATGGAATAGATTCCCTGAAGTTGACCTTATTTTGGGACCAGAGATGAAATCTACAGGAGAAGTTATGGGAATAGATGAAGATTTTGGTATGGCCTTTTATAAAGCTCAGGCAGCTGCCGGAAATGTGCTTCCTGAAAAGGGCAATGTTTTTATTTCTGTTGCAGATAAAGACAAACCTGCTATAGTAGATTTAGCAAAAGAACTTATTGAGCTTGGTTTTTCTATATTTGCTACAGATGGAACCCATAAGTTCCTGTCTGAAAATGGTATAGAGTCTGTACTTGTAAGCAAACTTTCAGAAAAAAGACCAAATATCGTTGATAGAATAAGAAATGGTGAAATTCATATGATTATAAATACTCCTTCTGGAAGAAGGGAACGTTCAGACGCTTACTTCATAAGAAGAGCAGCTGTTGAACACAAAATTTCTTACTTTACAACTGTGAGAGCAGCAAAAGCTGCTGTTAAAGCTTTAAAATCGATAAAAGAAAAACCTTTAGATGTTATGCCTATACAGGATATGTTTTGATATCACCTTACAGAGGTGATATCAGCCTTTTTTTCCTTTTCACATTCTTCATAAACAGGACAGGAAGCACATTTCCCTTTTTGAAGATTTTTTCTTATTTTCCTGTATAAAAAAAACCCAGAAAGAATAACTATTATTATTCCAATAATATAATCTATACTAAAATCCATTTTTAAACCTGCTGAAGAGATTTTTTACTAAATATATATCCTCTGGTTAAATCTGTTTATGATTTTTTCAACAGATTATTATATTTTTTTGTTAAACAGGCTTTTTTGCTCCTGCTGTATATACCCTTTTTGATTGTATTTTTGAGCTTCGTCTTCAAAAATTGAAGAAAATATATCCTCTATAAATTCCATATTATCAAGGGCAAGGTTCATGTTTATCTTACTTAATTTTTTTATATCTTCCACTTTTTCCTTATACTTTGATAATTCTTCCGGTGGAATAGTGGCAAGTTTTTTTAATAAATTCTCTTTTT
>CAYTOE010000188.1:0-3009 GCA_964439255.1 uncultured Aquificales bacterium | reverse complement strand
CCATAAACATTTTTCTTTGCAAGGGCTACAAATATATTTCCAGGTCCAACAATCTTATCAACTTTTTTCACACTCTCTGTTCCATAAGCCATTGCTGCTATCGCCTGTGCACCACCGATTCTGTAAACTGTTTCTATCCCGCATATATATGCTGCCGCAAGTGTGTATTTATTTGGATTTGGAGAACACATAACAATCTCTTTAACTCCAGCAACAACAGCTGGAATAGCATTCATAATGACGCTTGATGGATAGGCAGCCTTTCCACCCGGTACATAAAGACCTGCCCTTTCAACAGGTATAACCTTCTGACCTAAAAGCATTCCTTCTTCTTCAATGAAATAGGATTTTTCTATCTGCGCCTCATGAAACTTTCTTACCCTTTCAGCTGCAACCTCTAATGACCATCTGACATCTTCTTCAATTTCTTCATAAGCTTTTTCAAGTTCTTTAAATGGAACTTTTATCTCTTCTGGAGAAAGCTTTACCTTGTCAAACTTTTCCGTGTATTCCAGAACAGCCTTATCACCTTTTTCTTTTACATTTCTTATAATCTCTTTCACAGAAGTTTCAAACTGCTCAACTTCCACCTCACTTCTTTTTACCAACTGATTAAGCTCTTTGTTATTCTCTATAACTTTTCCTCTCAGGTCTACTATTTTCATAATACCTCTCCAGATTTTTTTCTTTAACGGATATCTTTGTACGATTTTAAAATACTAAAAATTTCATCATCTATTTTATCAAGGTTATTAACCTGTTTAAAACATATATCAGAATTACATATAAAGGCTACTTCTTTTTCTGGTTTTCTATACCCTAATTTTTCTATCCTTTTTTTATCTGTAATATCTATGAAATGGGAAAAAACGTAAAATGGAAAAACAGGGAAAATTTTTGATACAACCTCTTTTCTGTTCTTTCCTATGCCATGGATAGCAAGAGGAGGTTTTAAATAAATATAGTAAGCGATTGCTGTACTTAAGTTTGGTTTATCAGGTAAAACTTTTATTATCCTATCTGCTACTTTTTTATATCTTTCATTTCCAGTAAACAGATTCAGTTTATAAAAAGCCTTTGCTGCTCTGTAGTTAAGGTTTATAACATCATCTATAAAAGATATTCTGTTAAAGTTTAGCCCGACGTCATTTAAATCTGTGAAAATTTTATTTTTTTCAGAATAAAAATTTTTTATAAGTGTATCTGCTATCTTTTCTGCCTTTAACAGATAAACATATCTTCCAGTTACCTGATAACCGTTTAAAAACGCTTCAAGTGTATAAACCTGTGTATTTAAGTAGTACTTATCTATATCAGGTGAGTATTTTATTCCCTTTTCCGTCCATCCGTATTTTTCTATATTTTTTAAAATATTCTCTGCTATCTTTAAATCCTCTTCTGAGTTATTGTAAACATAGGAATAAAATAAAGCAGAAGCCATTAAAGCATTATTTGACAGGTATATACTTTTTTCTATTTTTGGTGCATAACCAATCATTGATATGATGGTTTCCCTATCTTCTTTATTTTTTATGAAAAATTCTTCTCCTGTCATCAGAAGATTTCCTTTTTCATCAACGATATCTGCTCCCTGTGAGTTGTAAAAAAACCCTTTTTCTTTACAGTAGAGCTTATTTTTCGCAAAACTTATTAATAGATTTGCAAATTTTAGATATTTTTTATTTTTTGTGAAACTGTATCCGTTGAAAAAGAGAATAGATAAATCTGCCTGGTCTTTTAAAAGCTTCTCATAATGGGGTTCAGTCCAGTATTCAGTGGTTGAATATCTGTATATACCACCTTCAACTTTATCTATCAATTTTCCGTATCCATCCAATGTTTTTTTAACCATCCACTTTTTTGAATCATTATCAAAAATAGTGTAAAGCATTAAAAAATATGGAAGTTCTTTAATCGGGAATTTTGGTGCTCCAGAGAAACCTCCGTATTCTTTATCAAATCTTAGATTTACAAGCCTGAAAGTTTTTTTTATGAGCTTCTGATTTATATTCTTTTTTCTTAATTTTCTAACAAAGCTTCTTAATTTAGCATCTCTCCTGATTTTAATTCTATCTGCGTACTCTCTAATATCTTCTTCAGACATAGAAGCAAAATAGTTTAAAAGCTTAACCATACTCTCAGGAGATATATATCTACCAACACCAAACAAAATTTTCCTATCTGGAGAAAGTATCACTGTTGTTGGTAAACCGCCTTGATTGTACTTTTTGTTAATTTCCACCTCTTTTTCTGCATCAACTCTTACAGGGACATAATACTTTTCTATTATGTCTATTACATTTTTATCTCTATAAGTTGTATTTTCCATCACATTACACCAGTGACACCACTGGGCATAAATATCCATTAAAATTAACTTTTTCTCCTTCTTCGCCTTTTTAAAACCTTCCTGATAGGAAAGCCATTCCACTTCTTTTCCAAAAGCAAAACCTATCAATAGTAAAAAAATAAAAGTCTTTTTCATAAATCACCTTTATTAAGCCGTTTTTGAAAAATTATATTGATTTATTGTGGAATATTTATGATACAAAAAGGAAAAAATTCATAAAAACTTCTCTAAATTTAGGTTATATTAAGTTTTCCTAAAAAATAAAGGGAGAAAGTGTATGAGTTTATTAAGGGAGCTTATAAAAGAAAAAGTTTTAGTTATAGATGGAGCCATGGGAACTATGATTCAGTCAATGCTGGTTCCCATGGACGCATGGCAGGGAAAGGTTGGATGTAATGAGATACTGAATGTGGGAGCCCCTGATATTATACGCTCAATCCATGAGAAGTATGCACAGGCAGGGGCAGACCTTATAAAAACAAACACATTTGGAGCTCTTCCATGGGTTTTAGAGGAGTATGATATACCAGAAAGAGCTTATGAGCTTGCAAAGGCAGGTGCAGAGCTTGTAAAACAGGTATGTGAAAAATACTCAACCCCTGAAAAACCCCGTTTTGTAGCAGGTTCTTTAGGACCAGGAACTAAACTGCCTTCCCTTG
>CAYTOE010000187.1:0-3032 GCA_964439255.1 uncultured Aquificales bacterium | reverse complement strand
TGCTTTTACAGCACCAAGGGTATTATCTGACGGAGCAAGAATCTTTTTTCCTGAAGCTATTTCCTTAGTGTATCTTTCAATCTCTTTCTGCCTTATTCTGTCATGCTTCAAAAATGTATCAAAAAAGGCTATATCAGGTACTCTCATAGCTCCACCATTATTAATTTTTTCATTTGTTAATAATTATCGATGAATATAATCCAGATTTTAGGTCATTTTTAGGAGCACATCTAAGAGTTCATCTGTTGTGCTTATAACTTTTGCGGCTGCTTCGTAAGCTTTTTGAAGCTGTGTAAGATAAACAAGTTCCTCGTCTATATTAACACCTGTTTTCTCTTTGAGCTTTGCATCAATAGCTTCAAGAGTTGCGTTTACATGTTCATACATATCATTTGTATCTTCTATAGCAAATCCAACCCTTGATATTAAAGTACCTGTATAGTACTCATGGAAGGATTCTGACTTTATTGTGTGATAACTTTCTTTGTTTGTAAGAGTGTAGTCAATACCGTTAAACGAAAGACCAGAACTTAAAAGACTTGTTTCTTCTGAAGATGAAAGTACACCGTTTATCTTATCTTTTGCTTTTATAAGATTTTTAATATTTGAATTATCACCATTCAGATTTGCAGGGTCTGTTGCAGCTGCTATCTCTTCTGGTTTTTGTATGTTTACAACTATATTTGATGCATCTATATTTGTTTTTCCGCTTTCCGGGTCAATTCCAAAAAAGTTTTTACCTCTATTTCCGTTAAGGTCGTAACCTTGTGAATGTATTTTATTTGTTATCAATGCAAAAACGGTTGTGAAATCATTGAGCTTATCAACGGTTTCATTTAAAAATTTTATACCTTTTATATAACCACCTATCTGTCCTTTCTCTATATACTGGGTAATGTCTGAGTTTCTTGACCTTATTAATGGGTTTCCGTTATCATCCCTTTCATATCTTAATGTTTCATACTCTTTTCCCCTTACAAGGGGAAGTCCTTTTACTGTTGTTACGTCAACAGTATCATTTTTGTGAACAACAAACTTTACATCTATATACTTTGATAACTCTTTCAGCAGTCTGTCTCTTTCATCTAAATATGCATTTTTCCTTGTTTCGCTAAACTCCGCATCTGCTATACTTTTATTAAGACTTGCAAGCTGCCTTGCAATATCATTTATCCTTGATACATCCCTTCTAATGGTATCGTTGTACCTTTTTTTAATATCCCTTAAGTTGTCGTAAACGTTTCTTATTCTCCCAACAAGCTGGGTTGCCTTTGATATGACCGAATTTCTTGCCACAAGGTCATCAGGGTTTGCAGCAACATCATTTAAAGATTTAAAAAACTCATTTATTTCTTTTGAAAAACCTGTTCCTGTCTCGTCATTGAAAAGCGTTTCAATCTCTTTCAGTACTTCCCTGTAGTTTTCAAGTGTAGATGCATCATTTTGAGCGGATATATATCTTCTGAAAACCTTCTGGTCGAAAGCTCTTTCAACTCTACTTAAAGCAACATCACCACTTGGGAAGTTTGACATAATAGGTAATCTTCTATTGTATCCTTCTGTAAAAGCGTTGGATAGGTTTCTGCTTATTACAGATATAGCATCTTTATTTGCTAATAGAGCCTGATTTGCTATTGACATCGCTGTAAAAAAAGACATCTTTTTCCCTCTATTCTTTTTTATCTTCTTTAATTATCGGTTGTAAAAACACCCTTTTTAATCAAACGTGAAATACGTTTTCCTCGCTTTTTCAAATATAAATCTGTTTTCTGGAGGAATATAGGCTGTTAGTTTATTTCCCAAAACGCAGCCAGTATCAATTCCATAACATCTGTTATTTATATAAGGTTCATCAAAAACAACATGTCCATAAACAATAACAGGTGAATGCTCATCAACTTTTCTGTTTTTTGTCCAGTCAACCCTCTCTGGAAAACCTTTTTCTGTAAATTTTCCTGTTGTTTCACCATAAATCACAAAATCCTCAACTTTTTTATCTGTTTTTCCAATCATTTCGTCTTTAATGCCTGCATGGGCTACAATAACTTTACCTTTTTCTGTATTGACAATAAGATAAAGAGGGCAACTTTCATAATATTTTATATAGTTTTCCCTAAACTTTTCTCTCTCCATTTCATCTAAAGATAAAAACTCTTCTACAGTTTTTTGCATTCCATAGCTAACATTTACATTTTTTCCTTTCAGCCATCTGTAAAACTTTTTATTATGGTTACTTTTAACCTCAATGAAATTCCCTTCTTTTTTTAGATGAAAACAGTACTTTACAGTCTCTATATTGTAATCTCCCCTATCTACTGTATCTCCCACAGAAATAATAAGAGTATTTTTCCCATACTCTTTTCTTATTTTTTCAACAAGAGATTTAAACTCAATATAACAGCCGTGTACGTCTCCTATTACAGCAAAAGGTTTATCTATATTTATCTCTAAAAAACTTTCCATTTATTTGCTCCAAATAAAACATTTTTATATCTTATACTATCTATTAAAGGCAAAAATTTTATGACAAAGAGAGGTAATCGTGAAGAAAGGTCTCGTAGTAGATAGGGAAGCCCAGATGATAGGGGTTTATTTATTTGATGAAGATAAGGTTTATAGAGGAATACCGAGGAAGAAGGTCATAAAAAAAACAAAGATATACGCCGGTGATTATGTTTTAGGAAATGTTATTGACCAGAATACATTTGCAATAGAAGATGTGGAGGAGAGAAAAAATCTCCTTATCAGACCTCCAATAGCAAATGTTGATATAGCAATTGTTGTTGTTTCTATTAAAAACCCTGATTTTGATAACTTCTTACTTGATAATCTCCTTGTTGTTTATGATTATTTAGGAATAAATCCTATTGTTGTTTTTAACAAAATAGATACCCTTTCAGAAGATGAGAAAGATGAGCTTTTAAAGTGGGAAAATATATACAGAAATGCAGGTTATGATGTGCTAAAGGTAAGCGCAGAAACAGGAGAAGGAATAGAAAATCTTAAAGAATATTTAAAAGGTTCTATATGTG
>CAYTOE010000186.1:0-3035 GCA_964439255.1 uncultured Aquificales bacterium | reverse complement strand
AAGGAGAACAGCACAGATAAAACTTCAGCCGATGAATTTTTTCAATTTTCAAAAATTCTTTACTTCTAGCAAGAACGACAGACTTTTGCAGTTTTACAGTGTAATAGGCGGTATTCCAAAATATATAGAGTTTTTTAACGAAAAGACAGAGATATTTGAAAATATAAAAGAAAACATACTTGATAAAAACAGTTTTCTTTATGAAGAACCCAAATTCCTTTTAAAGGATGAAGTCAGGGAACCAGTTACATATTTTTCTATTTTGCAGGTGATATCACAAGGAGAACATAAAATAGGAAAAATAGCTTCAAAACTGGGAATAGAAACCAAAAATCTCACGTCGTTTATAGAGAAACTGATTGAGCTTGAGATAATAGAGAGGCAAGTTCCTGTAACGGAAGAAAATCCTGCTAAAAGCAAAAAGGGTCTTTATTTTATAAAGGATAATTTTTTTAATTTCTGGTTCAGATATGTATTTCCTTATCAAAGTTATCTCGAAACGGAAAAGTATAATTTTGTATTAAATAAAATAAAATCGGAATTTAATCTGTATGTATCTTTTATTTTTAAGAAGGTAGCTGCGGATTATTTATTAGAAAAGGCAGAACTGCCGTTTCCAATTCAAAAAATAGGTAAATGGTGGGATAAAGATAAAGAGATAGATATAGTTGCATTAGGAGAGAATGAAATCCTGTTTGGAGAATGTAAATACTGGGATAAACCGGTTGGATTAAATGTATTGAATGGGCTGAAAGAAAAATCAAAATATGTAATCTGGAAAAAAGAAAATAGGAAAGAGCATTTTGCTGTCTTTTCAAGAAAAGGATTTACTCAGGATTTAATAAAAGAAGCTGAAAAAGAGAGAAATGTTTATTTATTTTCCTTAAAGGAGTTTTGATAACTGGATTGGGTTTAAATTCTTTATTGTGTTTTATCTATACCCACTCCACTAAATACTCCCCATCAAATATTTTACAATCTTTTGCTATTTTTCGAACACTGGTATAAATCAGGTTCACAGGTTTATAGCCTATGATTTCTTTTTTGTCGTTTACGACCGTGTCTAAAGCCATTTTGAAAAGGCTTCCATCTGTTTTTTCATCTTGTTTCCATCTTTTGTAAATTTTCAAGTTTTTTTCATATTCATCTTTTTCTTTATTGAATTCTTTTTCTTCAAAACTTCTTATTTCTATATCAATTATTAGATCTTCTTTTCTTCCAAGCCTGAAGATTTTAGATGAGGTCTCTATGGCTTTTTTTATTTTTTCTTCAAATGGAGATTTTATATGGATTATCCAGTAGCATTGGTGGAGTTTCTGAATGGGAATTATGTTGGTTTTAAGTTCTTTTTTTGTTTCCAATATGAGCTGTTCTCTTTCAAATGATACTCCTTCAAATTTTCCCTGAATAGAGAGCTTTGTATTCTCAAAGTTTATGCTCTCATAGTCTGTTATGTATCTCAAAAAGCCGTAAACTGTAGAAGGAGGAGGTAGAGGGTAACTTAAGTAAGGCATTCCTATGGTCGGTATTCTAAAATGTGCTGTCTCCTGATAGATTTTCAGTCGTAACATTTTTAGCTCTCTAAGAATATTTCTTTTATCAGTTCATTTACCACTGAGTTGTATGTGAGATAATCTGCTGTTTTTATATTTTTTCCTTCATTTTGAGCAAAGTCTTTAACTTTTTCAGAAAGTTCTTCTGTGTTCAGGTAACCTCCTTCAGATAGTTTTTCTTTTAGATAGTCTTTTATAAGTAGCATATATTTAGGAGCTATATAATCAAGTGAAAATGCTGAAAAGTAAGGGCTTAAGTTTCTTTCTGAACCTTCAAGTCTTTTTGCAAGTTCTCCCATCCCTTCTAACAGGTCTTTTAGTCTTCTTTTTCTTTCTTCTTTTTTGAGAATTATTTTAGTTGTTTTGGTTTCAGGGTTATATTCAATACTTTCTACAATTTTTATCCATTCCTGTATCTGTTCATCGGAAATTTTTTTATCAAGCTTGAGGGCTTTATAAATCTTTTTTATTTTTTCTTCTAAAGAATCCTCATCTTTTATTTTTGTATCTACTGTCTTTATTTCTTGAACTCCTATCCTGTCTATCTCTACTGCAAAAGGCATTATGTATATTCCGTAAAAGTTTTCTTTGTTTATTATGTTTGCTTCGTCTTCTCCGTAAAGCTTTGAAATAGCCATATTTGTCATAAATTCCATATCGCCAAAATAGTTATTCACAGATATTCCGTTGTCTACCAGGAATGTTCCTTCTCTTTCATATTTGGGTTTTGCTACCATAGTTCCTGCAAAATCAAACTCTTCACTGTCTATAATTGTTCCTGTTCTTTGAACTACTCCTCCTTCTCTGGTAACCATCGGGATTTTCCAGCCTTTATTTTGCTGGAGAGCTTTCCATAATGCTCTTTTGTATGATACAGGAGAGAAAAATACTTTTATTCCTTCCGGTGTATTTACTTTTTTAACCGTGGCTATATTTCCTATTCCATCTCCCCTATTTACTACTCCTGTCTCAATTACAAAAACTCCTGTAAGTTTCATTTTAAAATCCTCCTTTTTATATCAATTCTTCACTATCCATCATCGGATAATGTTTTTTATTTAATGTCCATAACTTGAAGTCGTAGAATTTGCAACTTGCAGCTATTAGGCTATCAGCAAGCTCTACACCATGCGATTTTCTATATTTATTCATAAAATTTCCAGCTAATTTGCCAATATTTTCATTTATTTCAATTTTTTTAAATGCATTCAATAAATTTTCTATTTGCTTTATCTCTTTTTTTCTTGCCCCTGCATATACTTCAGCTACCTGGATTGGAGTTATATAAACATAACCATTCGTTTCTTTTATTAAGCTCTTAGCTTGTTGAATAATGTCTTTCCTATTTCTTAAAATCCATATAAGAATATCCGTATCAAATATTATCAATTCTTTTACTCCTTCTTAATTCTCTTATAAATTCGTCAACATCATTTTTTTGGTAACTCCATATACCAGCCACTTCATCAATAGCTTTAAGCA
>CAYTOE010000185.1:0-3052 GCA_964439255.1 uncultured Aquificales bacterium | reverse complement strand
GGTGGTGGTGGATTTAAGAGGAATTTTGCCAATAGATGAATCTCATCTTTTGTTAAAACACCCTGTTTCCCCCAGTCAGGCATTCCCTTAGGCGTTCCATTATAGATGAAAGCTTCTATTGCTGGTATGTTTAATCCTGCTTTCTTCAGAGCTTCTGGAGTAAGAGCTGGTCCTGTAGCTCCCTTTCTAAGCATACCGTGGCAACCTGCACATCTGTCAAAGAAGATTCTTGATGCTTTCTGCATTTCTTCTTTTGTAAGCTTAGGCGGTTCATCTGCTTTTACAGCAGATACTGCTGCTAAAGAAAGAACAGCAGCACCAATGACTCCTGTTATCAGTTTTTTTGCCACCTTCATGGCATACCTCCTTTATGAAGAAAAAAATTTAGAATTTATAATCAAGCTGCAGCCAGTATTTAGTTACATCGTTTTTACCATTAACTAAATCTGGTAAAGTATCTGGATCACTTCCGTCCGGTTTATAATATCCATTATCACCATTGTAAAAAGCTGCTTTTGCTAAGAAAGAGAGTCTTTTTGTGAGTTTTTTAGCATATAGAACATCAACTTCTGAACCTATATCTTTTCCAATACCATTTCCTGGACTTTTATCAGAATCAAAAGTTAGATAAGCAACCATAAATTTCCCAAGAGCTTTATTTTTGTATCCAGCAGATACACACAGCTCATTCATTCCATAGTAAAATCCTTTAGCTGCTCCAGTTAAGAGTACATCAGCCCAACCATCAAATTTATGGTTTGTTGCAAGTGGTACTGAAAATCCTGCATCTTTTCCATCTGCATCTCCAAAGGCTGTGTACATAACGTTTCCGAAGAAACCACCATAAGCAGCACCAACTTTTACCCTGTAGTAATCTGTATCAATATCTGGTTTTGTATCAAAGTTATCTTTTTCATAAGGGTCTGTTTGTTTTGCATACTCACCAAGGTATGAGAATTTGATACCATTTAGATTTATACTTCCTGAAGCTTTTATGCCGTAAGTGTTATGAATATCTGTCAGTAGATAAGCAAAACCTTTTAGTTTCAATGCACTTGAAACTTTATAGTTAACATCTAAAACAATAGGCATTTTATCTAAATGCCAGTCAAGATTCCCTCCATCAACAACGAATTTTCTTTCATAAACACCTGCAAGGAGGAAGTTAAGATTTGGTAAAGGTTTTCCTGCGATAGCTATAACACCAAGAGATTGTGGCATTTGTCTCCAACCAACAGTACCAATAAATCTATGGTCATCAATAGCAACATACTTTCTACCTGCAACAAAAGCATAATTACCCATTCCATAAACAATAAATGCCTGTGTTATCCTTGTATTATCAGGGTCTGGTACTTTTTCATATTTGTTTTTTTGTGGAGCATAATTATCAATAAGAGCTGATACGTCAATAGCCTCAATCTGAGCTGATAAACCTTTTACCCCAAAAACAGAACCTATTTTTACACCAACTTTTGTTCTGATAGTTAATGCATTAGCTGCATCTTTTGAACTTCCATCAACATCTACATACTCATATCTTGGTCTGAACTCAAGATAAGGTTTTACGTTATCAATGAACGAAGCACCAATTAAATCTTGAGCATTTGCTGTGGAGCTTGTTCCTGAAAGGAAAAAAGCTCCTCCTAATAATGCCGCTGCTCCCAAACCTAACACTTTACCTCTCATGATTAGCCTCCTCTAAAAATTTAAAGATTGGTTTCCTCAAGAAGTTTTTCTAAAACCTGCTCCCCCTCCATATTAAGCTTTTTACAAAGCTCCTCCAATTTATCGTATGTTTTTTTGGGTAGATACATAACAACCCTTACATTTCCCCCTTCTTCTTCTCTCATTCTGTCATAAAGATTTTGCATTTCCTTTTTCTTTTCTTTTGAAATAGGAGCCCTCATGGACTTATACTCTACAAGTTGACCATCTTTATAAACCCCTGAAATCTCAGCGTAAACCCAGTAATAACCCTTATCTTTCCTTAGATTTTTTACATAGCCTTTCCATGTTTTTCCGCTTTTAATAGTGTCCCAGAGATCTTTAAAAACGGATTTTGGCATATCAGGGTGTCTAATGATATTGTGGGGTTTCCCTATTAGTTCTTCTGGTTTGTATCCAGATATTTTCGCAAATGTGTCATTAACATACGTGATAATACCTTTTGTATCTGTTCGAGAAATTATTAACTCATTTTCAGGAACTTCTGTTTCCCAAAACATATCAAATGTTTTATCCATCATATTCCCCATACCGTATTCTTAAAAATAACGTTATAAACGCATTTTTATATTCGCATTGTTTTAAATCAAAAATTCACAAAAAAAGAAAATTTAGCTTATATAACCTTTAATATGCCCTTTATAAACGATGTTTTCAGCTCTAACGTTTTCATCATTGAGTATTTCTGGAACTTCGTTACTGAGCTTTTGCAGATATTCAGCTGCAGATTCCCACTCTTCTTCAGAATAGGCATACACCATATTTGCTGTTAAAACACCGGGGAGATTTTGAATTTCTCTCAGTTTGAATGTTTCTTCATTTACATCTTCTCCTTCTATTACAACAATTATTCTTCCTTTTTCATCTGAAAAATAAACATCACAGAGCCCGCTTTCTTCCAATGTTTTTTTAACTTCTTCAACATCCTCTGGTTTTGTTACAACCAAAACACTTGATACATTCATTTTTTTATCCTCCATATATTTATTTCTCCATTATCACAACCTGTGATAATCAGATTTTCATCTATAAATAAAATCTGAGAAGGTGTGGATGTGTGACCTTTTAAAAAACCAACTATCTCTCCAGCAGAAATATCAATGATGGCAACATCATATTTATCGTTATAAACGTAAGCTCCAATTTTTCCAGAGGAACTCAAAGCAACTGAAAAAACCATAAAATCCTTAGAGAGAAACTCCTTTTTAAAGCCGGTTTTCAGGTTGTAAACAGTGGCTTTTTTATCTCTACCACCTGTAATAACTATGTTATTCTTTATATCAACGCTGAAAGATTTATCTTTATTCATCTCTTCAATTGTTTT
>CAYTOE010000184.1:0-3107 GCA_964439255.1 uncultured Aquificales bacterium | reverse complement strand
CGGAATACAAATACCCCAGCCCAAAGTGTAATTAGTTTTTTACACTTTGGTTTACAAGGGCCTAAGATGGAAAAGATAAGACTTTTAAAAAAACTTATTGATGCTATTTTTGAGCATGATTATGATGAGATACACAGACTTGTTGATATTTTGAATGTTGATTTAAACCAGATTTATGAGTATGAAGGAAGTCCTCTTCATGTTGCTGTAAAGGAAGGAGATTTAGACCTTGTTAAACACTTTATAGATAAAGGTGCAGATGTTAATATAAAAGGTGCTTTTGGTGAAACTCCTTTGCATGTAGCTGTAGATAGGGGATACGACAGTATTGTGAAAACACTTTTAGAAAACGGAGCAAATCCAAATTTACAGAGTAATGAAGGGAATACGCCTTTGCATCTTGCGGTTATATCAAGTTCAGCAGATATAGCCTTTGAGCTTATAAAAGCTGGGGCAGACAGTTCAATAAAAAATAAAGCTGGAAAAACTCCCCTTGATATTGCAATGGAACTAAACGATGAAAAAATGATAAAAATCCTTTCTTAAAGGAGTGATACATGGGAAAAAAGATATTTACAGTTTTTGTTTTCCTTTTTGTTTCAAAGATTTCTTTTGCCTATCATGATGTTTCAGCTGAAGAGTTTTCAAAGCTAATGAAAGGAAAAGATGTTTTAATTCTTGATGTTAGAACACCTCAGGAATATGAGAAAGATGGGCATATTAAAGGGGCAAATCTTATACCTGTTCAGCTTTTCAAATACATATTTTTAGCTGGAAAAGGTATAAAAGATAAAAAGGTTCTTGTTTACTGTAGGAGTGGAAACAGAAGTGTTACAGCAAGTAAACTCCTTGAAAAATGGGGAGTTAAAAATGTTTATAACCTTAAAGGTGGCATAAAGGAGTGGAAATCAAAAAAATTACCTGTTGAATACGGCTGGCAGGTGAAAAATTAACTTTCAAAAATATTCTCTGGTAGCTTAAAATTAAGTGCCTCTATTATATGTTTGGTTTCCACCTTTTCCTTTTTCTCTAAGTCAGCTATTGTTCTTGCAAGTTTAAGCACTCTATGATAGCTTCTTGCTGTAAGGGCGTATCTTTTTGCAGCTGTATTCAGGACATTTTCTGCTTCAGGTTTTAATATGACAAATTTTTCAATCATAGAGGGAAGCATTTCGCTGTTAAAGTTAATACTAATTCCTTTAAATCTTTTTTTCTGTAAATTTACAGCTTCAATAACCCTTTCTCTTATTTTTTCTGATTTTTCACCAGGAGATATACCTGAAAGTTCCTCTGGCGGAACAGGATTTACATAAACATTTATATCTATTCTATCAAGGAGAGGTCCAGAGAGTTTATTCATATACCTTCTTATCTCTTTTGGTGAACATCTGCATTCTTTATTTGGGTCATTTCTATAACCACAGGGACATGGATTTGCTGCTGCTATTAGCTGGAATTTTGCAGGGAATTTAAATCTCCCTGAAGCCCTTGAAATAACAACTTCTCTATCTTCAAGGGGCTGTCTTAAGACCTCAAGAACAGTTCTTTTAAACTCAGGTAGTTCATCCAAAAACAACACTCCATTATGGGCTATACTAACAGCTCCTGGTTTTGGTACTGTTCCACCACCTATAATTGCAACATCTGAGGTTGTGTGATGGGGTGAAACAAAAGGTCTTTTTTTCACAATAAAACTATCTAAAATACCTGCAACACTGTGTATCTTGGTTGTTTCAATCGCTTCTTCAAATGTTAAAGGTGGAAGTATAGAAGGAAAAGCCTTTGCCATCATAGATTTACCAGAACCGGGAGAGCCAATCATAAGTACGTTGTGGAAACCTGCTGCAGCGATTTCTAAAGCCCTTTTTACTGTGTACTGTCCTTTTATCTCTGAAAAATCAGGATAACTGTTGTTCTGGTTTGATAGAATATCTGATAAATCTAAAACTGTTGGGTATTTTTCTAATTCACCATTGAGAAACAGTATTATCTCCTTAAGATTTTTAAATCCATAAACATCTATACCTTTAATAAGGGCTACCTCTTTTTTGTTTTCTTCTGGAACAACAATACTTTTTATACCTTTCTCTTTTAACTTTATAGCTATAGGGAGTGCTCCTTTAACTTTTCTCAAGGAACCATCAAGGGCAAGTTCTCCGATAAAAGCTGTATTTTTTATTGATTTTTCTTGAATTTTTCCTGAGCTTGAAAGTATTCCTACAGCTATAGGAAGGTCATAAATTGTCCCCTGTTTAGGAATATCAGCTGGTGAGAGATTTATTATTATTTTCCTCAGTGGAAACTGCAGACCTATATTTGTTATAGCAGATTTTACCCTTTCTCTACTTTCCTTAACAGCTGTATCAGGTAAACCAACTGTTATAAACTGGGGAAGACCCTGTGTTATATTTACTTCAACATTTACTACATAACCATCAACACCTAAAACACCGCCACTTTTTACAATAGAAAGCATAAAAAATCCTTAATAGAAATTTTTCGTTATTATAACATTAATAGTGCAATATTAACTTAAGTACATTTTTATGTTCTGGGCAACCTTTTCAGGAATACCTAACTTTTTTAACTCTTCTATATCTGCATTTTTTATATTTTCCAGTGTCTTGTATGTTCTATACAGAATCTCTTTTCTCTTTTTCCCAACACCATCTATCTCATCTAAAACTTCTTTTAGTCCTTCTTTTTCCCTGAGTTTTCTGTTGTATGTGATTGCAAATCTATGGGCTTCATCCCTTATTTTTGTGAAAAGCTTAAGAAGCTCCTGATGTTTGTATAGATTAATCTCTTTACCATCATCTGTGAATATTGTTTCTTCTTTTTTTGCAAGGGAAAAAATTCTCAGATTTTCTATTGAAAGGGCATCTTTTACGATAAGTCCCTGTTTAAGCTGTCCTTTTCCTCCATCTATAAGGACAAGCTCCGGCGGGTTTTCCATCTCTTTATACTTTTTGAACCTTCTAAAAAGAACTTCCCTTAATGATGCATAATCATCCACACCTTTAACTGTTTTTATTTTGTATCTCCTGTACTCTTTTTTATTCATTTTTCCCTTTTCCCAGACAACACATGAACCTACAGTGAACTTC
>CAYTOE010000183.1:0-3116 GCA_964439255.1 uncultured Aquificales bacterium | reverse complement strand
CTTGATATGTCTATTGAATGGAAACAGGCTGATGAATATCGTTATCTATTTACTGGATATGACCGAAAAACAGGGCAGCCAAGATGGAAAGCAACGAGAGTTGATTTGATATTTGGACATCATGAAGAACTAAGAACAATAGCTAATGTTTATGCATCTTCTGATGGAAAGGAAAAATTTATAAATGATTTTGTTAAAGCATGGGACAAAGTCATGAACCTTGACAGATTTGATTTGCTTTAAAACATAGGGGCTTCTTGCCCCTTTCAAATCTTTTTGAACTTTCTTCTTAAAATTAACGTTTTGTTAACAAACAAAATCTATAATCTTGTTATTTAAAAGCGATTATAAAAATATTCTAATGTTTTAAGAGGAAAAAGATGAACAGATTAAAACGTTTGGCCATTAATGAAGAAGGATTTGTATTTGACCCATCAACAGGAGAAAGCTTCACAACAAATAAAACAGGTTTGTTCATTCTTAATATGTTAAAGGAAGGAAAATCAGAAGAGGAAATTGTTGAAGCTATTGTTTCTGAGTACTCAGTTGATAAGGAAACAGCAGAGAGAGATGTTATTGATTTTTTAGAAAGGTTAAGAAGTTATCATTTGCTTCCAGAAGGAGAGAAGCATGGAACTTAAGATAGGTATATCAGGTATAAATGCGGTTGATAATCCGGGGCCCGGAATTGGAGTAGCAAAAAGTCTAAAAGAAGCAGGGGATTTTAAAGCAAAGATAATAGGTTTTGCCTATGATGCTATGGAACCGGGTATATATATGGACTGGATAGTTGATAAATCTTTTGTACTTCCATATCCATCTGGAGGTCATGATGCCTTCATAAACAGACTTTTATACATAAAACACACCTATGGTCTTGATTTCGTAATGCCTGTTTTAGATGCTGAGCTTCCTGTTTATATAAAGTATGCTGATGAACTTGAAAAAAACGGTATAAAAACATTTTTACCAACACTTGAGCAACTAAAGTTGAGGGGAAAAGATAGACTAAAAGAGATAGCAGAAAGTATAGGTATATCTACCCCTGAATCTGAAGTTGTCACATCTTATGAAGAAGTTTACAAAGCGATAGAAAAAATAGGACTTCCAGTAATGGTAAAAGGAGCTTTTTATAAAGCTTACAGAGCATATACACTTCAGGAGGCTATCAGTTATTACAACAAAATAGTAGCTGAATGGGGATATCCTGTTATTCTTCAGCAAGTTGTTACGGGAGATGAAATGAATGTTGTTGCGGCGGGAGATGGAGAAGGAAATCTCCTTGGTATGGTTGGAATTAAAAAAATGTGGATTACAGAACTTGGAAAAATCTGGACAGGTGTAACGGTAAAAAATGAAAAAATGCTTCTTGCCGCAAAAAAATTTGTAGAAAAATACAAATGGAAAGGTGCTTTTGAGCTTGAATGTATTGTTAATACAGAAACAGAAAATATTTATCTAATAGAAATTAATCCTCGTTTTCCAGCATGGTCATATTTTGCCACAGGTGTTGGAGTCAATATTGCAGCAAACATAGTTAGAAAAGCTTTTGGAATGGAAGTTTTTAATTACACCGACTACGAAGCGGGAAAACTTTATATAAGATATACAGATGATTTAGTAACAGACATAGAAAGATTTCAAAAAATTATCACAAAGGGAGAGAGCTAATGAAAAAGGTATATGAAAAACCAGTTATAACAAAACTTGAAACAGGTTTTATGAACAAATTCGGTTCATCACCTCTTTATGCAAGGAAAATAAGAAAAGATATAGATGGAGTTCCAATAGATGAGCTTATAAAAAATTTTGGTTCACCACTTTTTGTTATTTCAGAAAAAAAACTTAGAGAAAAATACAGAGAAGCCTACAATGCCTTTTCTTCAAGGTATCCAAATGTTCAGTTTGGCTGGTCTTACAAAACAAATTACCTTCAGGCTGTTTGTTCTGTTTTACATCAGGAAGGAGCGATAGCTGAGGTTGTTTCAGCTTTTGAATATGAAAAAGCAAGAAAATTAGGAATTGATGGGAAGGATATTATTTTCAATGGACCTCACAAACCTTTTAATATTCTTGAAAAAGCTGCAATAGAAGGAGCAAAAATCCATATAGACCATTTTGATGAGATATTAGACCTTGAAAAAGTAGCAGACAAAATTGGAAAAAATGTTAAGGTTGCAATTAGACTCAACATGGATACAGGCATCCATCCCCAATGGAGTAGATTTGGTTTTAATCTAGAATCTGGTCAGGCCTTGGATGCAGTCAAAAGGATAGCTTCAGGAGGAAAGCTTATACTCAATGGTCTTCACTGTCATATAGGTACTTATATTCTTGAACCTGAAGCTTATGCAAGGGAAGTTGAAAAAATGATAAAGTTCGCCTATGAGATTGAGGATAACTTTGGTTTCAAAATTGAGTATATAGATATAGGGGGAGGATTTCCATCCAAGAGCAAACTTAAGGGAACTTACTTACCTCCTGATGTCATTGTTCCATCTGTTGATGAGTTTGCAGAAAAAATAACAGAAGCCCTTTATAAAAATCTAAGACCTAACGATTTTCCTACCCTTGTTCTTGAAAGCGGAAGAGCCATTATAGACGAAGCTGAATATCTTATAACAACAGTTTTTGCTTCAAAAAGACTTCCAGATGGGAGAAAGGCTTATGTTGTTGACGCAGGTGTAAATCTACTTTTTACAGCTTTCTGGTACAAGTTTGATATTCAGATAGATAGGGAAGTTCAGGGAACAAATGAACCTGCTGTTATTTACGGTCCCCTTTGCATGAACATTGATGTATTAGACGAAGGGACAATGTTACCACCTCTTGAAAGAGGCACAAGACTTATATTTTCTCCTGTTGGAGCTTATAACAATACACAGTGGATGCAGTTTATAGAGTATAGACCAAATGTTGTTATGATTATGGAAGATGGTTCTGTAGAAATTGTAAGAGAAAAAGAGGATTTAACAGATATAGAGAGAAGAGAAAAACTCCCAGAAAAACTAAGACACTTTTAAAAGGCTTCTTAGCCTTTAATACCTTTTTATCCTTATAAGTTTTTCTTTTTTTCATCTGACTTAATATATGAGAAACAGTTTCTCTTGAGGCTT
>CAYTOE010000182.1:0-3135 GCA_964439255.1 uncultured Aquificales bacterium | reverse complement strand
TAGCAGAAAAATATTATATGTACCCAAAAACAAAATGTCAATACCTGTAAATAAAAAAGAAAAAATCTTTGAAAAAATATTGATTTAAATAGGTTTTTTACTTTATAATAATGGTTTGCTTATTTATTTTAACTTTAAAATATGAGTAACCTCTTATCAAATCGATTTATTTGACTGGGAAGGTTATATTTATTATAATTTTAGCTTGTTTTTATATTTTTTAGGAGGTATTAGTGTGCCAACGATAAACCAGCTTGTAAGAAAAGGTAGAGAAAAAGTTAAGAAAAAATCTAAAGCACCTGCTTTAGAGGGAAATCCTCAAAAAAGAGGTGTTTGTGTAAGGGTTTATACAACAACACCTAAAAAACCAAACTCTGCTTTAAGGAAAGTTGCCAGGGTAAGACTTTCAAATGGTTATGAAGTTACCTGCTACATTCCTGGAATTGGACATAACCTTCAGGAACACTCAATCGTTCTCGTTAGAGGTGGAAGGGTTAAAGACCTACCAGGTGTTAGATACAAGATAATAAGAGGTGCCCTTGACGCAGCAGGTGTTAAAGATAGAAAACAGTCCCGTTCAAAATACGGTGCTAAAAAACCTAAGGAAAAATAAAGATTAAGAGGTAAAGAAAATGCCGAGAAAAGGACCAGTTAAACCAAGAGAAGTAATGCCAGATCCAATTTATAAAGATGTGCTTGTGCACAAATTAATAAACAAAGTAATGAAAGATGGAAAGAAATCAAAAGCGGAGAAAATCGTTTATACAGCAATGCAAATTTTAGCTGAAAAGACAGGCGAAGAGCCATTAGCAGCCCTTCACAAAGCAATAGAAAATATAAAACCAGTTTTAGAAGTTAGACCAAGAAGGGTTGGTGGTTCAACATACCAGGTTCCAATGGAAGTTCCACCAAGAAGGCAGATTTCCCTTGCTTTAAGATGGCTTGTAGAAGCTGCAAGGAATAGAAGTGGAAAAGGAAATTATACAATGATTGAAAAACTTGCAAATGAACTTTACGACGCATATAACGAAAGAGGGGCTGCTGTTAAGAAGAAAGAAGATACCCACAGAATGGCTGAAGCAAATAAAGCATTTGCCCATTACAGATGGTAATCAAATAAAAATTTGAAATCTAAATCAAAATTTATAAATTTTGCAGTTTAATCAAAAGAATTTGGAGGAAAAAAGAAAATGGCAAGGCAAGTGCCAATTGAAAAATTAAGAAACATAGGTATCGTTGCCCATATTGATGCGGGTAAAACAACAACAACGGAAAGAATCCTGTTCTACACAGGTAAAACATATAAAATTGGTGAGGTGCACGAAGGTGCAGCCACCATGGACTGGATGGAACAGGAAAAAGAAAGAGGTATCACAATTACGTCTGCTACGACAGCAGCATACTGGAAAGGATACCAGTTAAACATTATTGACACACCAGGACACGTTGACTTTGGAGTTGAAGTTGTCCGTTCAATGAAAGCCCTTGACGGTATAGTTTTCGTTTTCTCGTCTGTTGAAGCTGTCCAGCCTCAGTCTGAGGCAAACTGGAGATGGGCAGACAAATTTGGAGTTCCAAGAATTGCCTTTGTCAATAAAATGGACAGGGTTGGTGCTGATTTCTTCAAAGTTTATGAGGATATTATAGAAAAACTTGGAGCAAAACCTGTTCCTGTACAGGTTCCAATAGGAAAAGAGGATAACTTTGAAGGTGTTGTAGACCTATTTGAGATGAAGGCTTATATATGGAGAGGAGATGAACTTGGTGCAAAATACGACATAACAGACGAGATTCCTGAAGACGTGAAACCTGTAGCTGAAGAATGGCGTGAAAAAATGATAGAAGCCATTGTTGAAACAGACGAAGAATTAATGGAAAAATACCTTGAAGGAGAAGAAATTTCATCTGAAGAACTTAAAAAAGCCCTTAGAAAAGCAACCATAGACAGAGAGCTTGTTCCTATGCTCTGCGGTTCTGCTTTTAAAAACAAAGGTGTACAGCCTTTATTGGATGCTGTTATTGATTTCTTACCTTCACCTGTAGATGTTCCACCTGTTAAAGGAATTAACCCTAACACAGAAGAAGAGGAAGAAAGACATGCATCTGATGATGAGCCATTCTGTGCATTAGCATTTAAAGTTATGGCTGACCCTTATGCAGGACAGTTAACATACTTCAGAGTGTACTCTGGTCATGTTAAAGCTGGAGATACAATCCTTATTGCAAATAAAAACAAAAAAGTTAGAGTTGGTAGAATCCTCAGAATGCATGCTAACCAGAGGGAAGAAATTTCAGAAGTTTATGCAGGAGATATAGCCGCTGCTGTTGGTCTTGATACAGTTACAGGAGACACACTTTCAGATGTGAATCATCCAATAGTTCTTGAATCTATGGAATTCCCAGAACCTGTTATAGCAATGGCGATTGAGCCAAAAACAAAATCTGACCAGGAAAAACTTTCACAGGTTTTAAATAAATTTATGAAAGAAGACCCAACATTTAAAGTAACTGTTGACCCTGAAACCAACCAGACACTTATCCATGGTATGGGTGAACTTCACCTTGAAATTATGGTTGACAGGATGAAAAGAGAGTACAACATTGAGGTTAATGTAGGTAAACCTCAGGTTGCTTATAAAGAAACTATCAAGAAAAAGGCAACTGGTGAAGGTAAATTCATCAGGCAGTCTGGTGGTAGAGGTCAGTACGGTCACGCCATCATAGAAATAGAACCACTTGAAGGTAAGGATTACGAATTTGTAGATAAAATCGTTGGTGGTGTAATTCCAAAAGAGTTTATTCCTGCTGTTGATGCTGGTATACAGGAAGCGATGCAAAATGGTGTTGTTGCTGGTTACCCAATGATAGGTATAAAAGCAACATTATTTGATGGTTCTTTCCACGAAGTTGACTCATCTGAAATAGCTTTCAAAATAGCAGGTTCTATGGCATTTAGAGAAGCTGCAAAGAAAGCAAATCCTGTTTTACTTGAGCCTATAATGCTTGTTGAAGTTGATACTCCTGAAGAATACATGGGAGACGTTATGGGTGACCTTTCAAAGAGAAGAGGTAAAATCCTTGGTTCAGAGAAAAAAGGAACAACAATGACAATAAGAGCAGAAGTTCCGCTTGCTG
>CAYTOE010000181.1:0-3152 GCA_964439255.1 uncultured Aquificales bacterium | reverse complement strand
TTTATCCAGAATGCTAACGCTATCTCCGGTGCTAACTCTATGAGATTTGTCCCTGTTGTGCCACCAAATAAAACAAATTACTGGTCTATTCAAGCCGACCATGTTATGACAGACACAGATCCGTATTCTTCAGATAAAGATAACCCAATTTTCAGAATTACAGATGATAGTACAACCATTGATGGGACAGCTTACGACTATAAAGATGGAGTAACAGTAAGAAATGAAAACGCAGGGGTTATTTCAGGAAAAACAGTTGGTTATATAAACACATGTACCATAGAAGATTTTGATAAACCGGAGTTGGAGATATTTACTACTAAAAGAAATCCAAATGATAATACTGAAGACAAGGTATGGAACCCTTATCTGAATGCTGGTGCTACTATCTTTTATACAGAAAAAGATAACCTTACAGTAAAAAATATTTCAGCTTATGGTGGTCATTATGCGATTTTTGTAAATACAGAATACGGAAATGTAAAAGAATTCCACATTATAAACAACTTCTTAGGTATTCCAGCTTCTGGATTAACTGACCCTGGAGCCGGGAAGAGGTCAAATAGAGGTGTAGTAATAGCCTCTAAAGAAAATAATGTTCAGACCATAGCCTCTCCTTCAAAAATCTCCCACAACCTTATCGGATACACAAGACTACATGGCGTTTTTGTGTATAACATAAATGGAAACTCTAATTTACTTATAGAAAAGAACTATATAGAACATCCAAGCATGGGATGGAACCATGAAAACGGTATAGGCTTGGAAGAAGGAACAGAAAATCTGATAGCAAGGTGTAATTATGTCAGTGGTTCCTGCGGTGTTGGAATTGAGACATGGAAATCAACAGGTAAACATATTATCGAAAGTAATACAGTTGAAAATAACGGTCTTGAATGTGCAGAAGATTCAAGTAGCAGTAAAGAGAAAATAGGTATCAGAATAACCTCAAGTGACAATGTTATTAGATACAACAAAATCTGGAATAACAAAGGACCGGGCTTAATGGTTGCTTACGACAGTAGCAGAAGTTTCTATCCTAAGAAAAATCTCATCTCCCAAAACTCTTTTAAAAACAATCAAAAACTTGGAATAGACCTTTTAAAAGATGGAGAAAACTCAGACGGATTATATCCATCTGGCTCAGGTGTAACACCTAACAACGGACAGTTCGACTCAGATATTGGAAACAACGGATTAGACTATCCTGTATTTACTTCCGTTCTTTATAAAGGAGGGAAACTAAATTTAACAGGGTATATAGGAACATCTTCTAAAAAGCTAAAACCACCTGCAGGAAAAAAATGGACTATTGAGATTTATAAAGCAGATGATGATGGGAATAACAATGGTGAAGTAGAAGAAGGAGATGGAAAATCTGTTCCCCACGGAGAAGGGGAAATATACATAACCAGTGTTGAGCTGAATGATAATGATTTTGATAGTAACGGAAACTTCTCAAAAAGTATTTCTGTAACCGGTCTATCTATTGGAGATAAAATTACAGCTATCACAATTGATGATAACAACAACACATCAGAGTTCAGCGGAGATTATACTGTTGAAAGTGCAACAGGTATATACGGCTTTGTTTATCATGACGGATTTAATCCTGAAACAACCTCATTTGTAAGACCAAACTCACAGAAAGACAGCTATGAAAAATGGGATGACAAACAAACACCTCCTACCGTTTACATAAAGCTGTGTGATAATGATGGAAATGTTCTACAGATTAAAGAAGTGAATCAGGGAGACGGTTCATTTAGCTTTGCAGGTGTTTCAAACGGAGATTACATCTTAGTAGAAGACTCAGATAACGATACAAACTGTGAACCAACAGAACTTGAAGGCTGGATTTCAACAACACCAAATCAGATTCCAGTAACAATAAATAACAGTTCAGTTAATGTAAACTTTGGAGATTTTCACGGTTCTTCTGTAAAAGGTTATGTTTTTGAAGATAAAGGGGATGGTTCTACCACATCTACAGAAGCAAATAATGGAATAATGGACACTGGAGAAAAAGGTATAAACAGTATTGAGATAAAAGTCTGTAAAGATACAGACTGTCAGACGGTTATAGACAGCACTCAAACAGTTTCATCAGGAGAATACACTCTTTACATTCCTTATAACAGTTCTTATGAAGGAAAAACCCTTTATATAGTAGAAAAAGATAAAACTGGATACACCTCCACAGGAAATACAAAAGGAAATACAACATCTTACAAGAATCCAGATAACTCAACAGTTGAAGAAAGAAACAGAATAGATTTCACAAACAGTTCAGGAAATATCTATGAAAACTACAACTTCGGAGATATAAAAAAATTGAATATACATCCTTCCCAATCCTATAGTGTAACAGCTGGAAGTAGCCTGTCCATTAAGCATACAATAACTCCTGGCACACCTGGAAAGGTATCTGTTTCCATACTTTCTCAGAATAATTGGAATTATTCTGTCTTTAATGACTCAAACTGTGATGGAGCTCCAGATGGAGATCCTTTACAAAAAACAGGAAAATACTATCAGCTAAATAGTAATAACCCTATTAATGGGGATAATGATTACTGTATTGTTATAAAAACTGTTGTACCTACAAATGTTCAGGATGGAACAAAAGAAAAACTTACAGTAGAAGTATTTCAAGACTGGTTAAATACAGATAGTACAACTTTTGATGATAATGATGACTCTATTGATACAATAACAGTAACAACAAAAGCAAATGGAATGCTTTATCTTGAGAAATTCGTAAAAAATATAACCCAAAATGGGCAGTACACAAAGAGAAACGAAGCAAAACCCTGTGATATACTCGAATACAAGATTGTATTTAAAAACGTAGGTTCTAAAAATATTAAACAGATATCCATAAATGATAACATTCCATCAGGTACAGAATTTTTAGAAGATAAATATTCAGGTAAAGATGTATTTCTTAAAATAGGAAACAACCAGTACACAGGAAGTATAAATGAAACACCTGATACAGATGGTGTTGTATTTGTAGAAAACGCTATACAGGTAAATATAAACACTTTATCAAATAAGGAAACAATAAAACCAGGGGAAGAAGGATATATCCTTTATCAGGTAAGGGTAAAAGGAAATAACTGCTCACCATAGAGGGTATTTCACCCTCT